>CAMODS010000044.1 GCA_946611525.1 uncultured Lachnospiraceae bacterium
CATCCCATCCGAGAATGCGGATGCGCTGCCGGTACAAAGCCCTGTATAAAAGGCCCTGTCATAATCACCGTTGCCGTAGATAAAGCCTGCCAAAAAGCCTGCCACCATGGAATCGCCCGCACCAACAGAGTTTTTCACATCTCCCTTGGGCGGATCTGACTGGTATACCTTACCGTTTTCCGCCACCAAAATGGCACCCTTTGATGCCATGGATACCAGTACGTTTTTAGCACCCTTTTTCTGCATCTTCTCGGCATAAGGTATGACATCATCCCTGGTCTTTATCTTTACGTCAAAGATCTCGCCCAACTCGTGATCGTTGGGTTTGATCAAAAACGGCTCATACTGAAGTACGTTCATCAAAAGATCGCCGGTGGCATCAACCACAATCCTGATACCGCGTCCCGTCAGATACTTCATGATATCACTGTACATGGTCTTGGGCATCACCGAGGGTATGCTTCCGGATATCACCAGGATATCCTCACTTTTTAGCATATCCAGCTGGGAATACAGCTTTTGTATGTGGTCGTGTCCGATGGCAGGTCCCATGCCGTTTATCTCACTCTCCACATCACTCCTGAGCTTGACATTGATACGGGACATGCCCTCATCCACCGTTATAAATTTGTTTTTAATATTTGTCTCGTCTAAAAGCCGCACTATCTCCCGTCCGGTAAAACCGGCCATAAATCCAAGTGCCGTGCTGTCAATGCCGAGATTTTTTAGAACCATGGAGACGTTGATCCCCTTTCCACCGGGAAACATAAGCTCCTCACTGGTGCGGTTGACCTCTCCAAGATGAAAATGATCCACCGATACGATATAATCCAGCGATGGATTGAAAGTCACTGTATAGATCATATACTCCCCCCTTTTCAAAGAAAACCCTATTAAATATTATATTGAAAAAGGACTGTGTTTTCAACAGAAAAAGGGACAGGGGACTGACCCCTGTCTCCCATCTCAGCCACGGGCCTTATGGGTATGTATACGAATGTTTGTCACAAGCAAAAGTGACAAACATTACAGACTGATGGTAAAGGTAACGGATCTGCCATCTTCGCTTTTAGCTGTGGCGGTTCCGTGGTGAGCCTGAGCTATGGCCGCCACCACCGAAAGGCCTATCCCGTGGCCTCCGGTTTCGGAGCTTCTGGATGAATCCGCACGATAAAACCGTTCAAAGAGGCGGCTTAGATCTCCCTTTTCGATCTCAGCCACAGTATTGTATACGGTGATCTCCTTCTTTTTGCCCTTTGTTTTAAGACTTATCTTTATGCTCCCCTTATCGTCGGAATACTTAAAGGCATTGTCGATAAGCAGGTTCATCATCTGGGTGAGATTGCCCTCATCTCCGGTGATGTGCACATCGTACTCTATGTCTGTAATATATTTTTTACCAGATGCCTCCGCCATGGGCTTGTAGCTGTCAGTCACCTCATACATCAGCTCAGACAGATCCACCTCAGCCATATCCATGTTTGATATGCCCTCATCCATCCTTGATAAAAACACCAGCTTTTCCGTAAGTTCCGTAAGCCTCTTTATCTGATTTTTAATGCTTAAAAGCCATTCGTTATCAGAAAGATCCAACTCTAAAACCTCCGTATCTGCGGAGATTATGGCCAGGGGTGTCTTTATCTCATGGCTTGCGTCAGTGATAAACCTCTTTTGTTTTTTGTAGCTTTCCTCCACGGGAGATAAGACCCGGCCTGAAATGGGGATCAGTATAATAAGCACCAGGACCGCACCTATAAGTCCCACAATGATGCTTATGTTTCTAAAAGATTCAAAGGACATGATATCATGACGGCAGTCCAAAAAGATGATCATCTCCCCTGTATCGTTAAGGTTAAAGTAATACTCCCGGTAAAATCCCCTTTTCCTGCCCGATGATAAAACCGCCTCTCCGTACTCCGCAGCCCTTGTGTCATCTACCATGGCGATATGTCCCGTGTCGGTATCTGTCACCTTGCCTGTCTCATCTGCTGTCACGGTAAAGTATCTAAGCATAAAGGGAGTCTCTTCGTTTATTCCCGGCCCCATGCCACGACCGGGGTCCTTTTTTACTCTGCCATCATCCGGCTTGTTATCTGAGCCATCTTCACCGGGCGTCCCCATGCCGGGGCGTCCCTTTTCTTCTAAAACAGCCGACAGATCGCCGTCATTTTCCACCAAAATCTCCATCTGTCCGCGGATAGAGTCCATGGTGCTCTTATAGTTTATGGCATCAATGGCTCCGATCATCAAAATCTCGGCAATGACGACAGCCAGCATTCCCGTCAGTATAAATTCTCTTCTAAGCTTTTTTATCATTCGTGAAGTGCTCTCCTTTTAGATCCTTCGCTGTGCTCAGGATGACAGTTAAAAAAAGTGCCCCTTTCCGGAAGCTGTCCGAAAATGGGCACACAAAAATACTACTTATTTTTAGGGACGATCTCAACCGTCGTCTTGTTTTTATAGATGGAATCGGCAGGAACCACTCCACGCACCATGGATACGGGATAGATATTGGTATTGCGGCCCACCACGGTTCCGGGATTAAGGACGGTATTACAGCCCACCTCCACGTGGTCACCCAGCATGGCACCAAACTTTTTTCTGCCGGTATCTATCTCTTCACCATCACACTTTACCACCACATGGGTCTTGTCCGCTTTGACATTTGAAGTGATGGAACCTGCTCCCATGTGAGAGTAAGTGCCTAAAACGGAATCCCCTACATAGTTGTAATGCGGCACCTGCACATGATCAAAAATAATGTCATTTTTTATCTCTGTGGAATTGCCGATGACACAGTGATCTCCGATGATGGCACTGCCCCGGATAAAGGCTCCCGGTCTTACCTCAGTATCCTCACCTATGATAAGCGGGCCGGTCAGTGTGGCTGTGGGATATATCTTTGCACTTTTTGCCACCCATATATCCTCGCCTCTTTTTTCATATATATCTTCATCCAGAGTAGGGCCTATTTTTTTAACCCACTCACTGATATGATCCAAAGCCTCCCAGGGATATGTAAGCTCTGCCAGAAAGTCTCCTGCCAGGGATGCGCTAAGGTCATACAGATTTTTAATCTTACATGCTTCCATATTTATTCTTCCCAAACCACCTCTATAGTCTTATAGGGCTTTACCAGATCGCTCTGGTATCCCAGCTCCCTAAACTTTTCAACTGCGATCTCTGCCAGGGTCACTGTCTCCCACTCAGTGGAGTTTTCCTTCATCTCCACCTGGAAGTCGGATATCCTGCCATCCACCGTCTTGATATCATCATCCGAGGGTGTCCTGTCCACATATATGTCCACCTCACAGGGTGTACCTTTACCGTCGGAATTGGTCTCGTGTATCCTTATCACTACAGGTTCTGTGCTCATTTTCTTACCCTCCTTTTACTCTCCGTTATTTCGTACCGTATTATCAGTCATACTCCGGGCGTAAATCAATCGCCCTAATCATTTTACATCAAACTGTCCGTATTAGCCATCTATTTTTAGCTTTCTATGCTATAGCCCAGGCCTCTTGCCGCCTTGATGTTTACGGATGAGCCGATCTTTTTAAGCTTTTTCCTGAGGTTCGAGATGTATACCCAGACCACATTTGACTCGGTCTCCGTGTCATATCCCCAGATCCGATCCATGAACTGATCTGCCGAGATCACCTGCCCCGGATGTTCCAAAAGCATTTCCATCATCTGAAACTCCTTGTTGGCCAGACGTTCCTCCCCACCGGAAGATTTTAGGGTAAAGGTGCTTCGGGAAAGCTCTATGTCGGAAAAGGTCAGTACATTATCCGCCACCTCTCCGGAACGTCTGGTAATGGAACGCACTCTCGCGATCAGCTCCTTCATGGCAAAGGGCTTTGTGAGATAGTCATCCGCTCCCGCATCCAGTCCCTCTACCTTGTCATCCAGCTGGGACTTTGCGGTCAGCATGATCACCGGGGTGAAGATACCTTTTGCCCGTATCTTTTTTAGCACCGTGATGCCGTCCATTTTAGGCATCATGATATCCAAAATGGCTCCGTCATAATCGTCATTCTCCAGATAGTCCAGCGCATCCTGCCCGTCATACACCGCATCCACGGAAAAATGCTCATGCTTTAGCACTGCGCAGATCGCGTTCGACATCTCTTTTTCATCTTCTGCCAAAAGTAGCCTCATAAGATTCCTCCGTCACCTGTTTTCTGCTGCGCTCCTTACGGTCTCACCTGTCTTAAGGGATTCTTTTACATCTATTATCCTCTGATTTTTTGAGCCGCGAAACCGCAGAGTGATATCCTTTTCCTCCAGATGAAACTCGCCATCCACCAGGATGTCTATGATAGAAAGGATCCCGTCTGTGGTATCAAAATGAGCTTTGCCCTTTGGATCCAGCAGATCATCCTCAAAAGTGTACCCGGTGTAGCACCAGATGTTTTTGGTATCACCGTATCTATCGCGGACCTTTTTTAACAGAGGCAAAAGTCCCGCCTGGTTTACCTCCTCCATGGGCTCCCCGCCCAAAAGGGTAAGCCCCTCGATATACTCCGGAGCTAAGGACTCCACGATCTTATCCGCCACCTCATCCGTAAACTCTTCACCGTAGTCAAAGTCCCAGGTGTCCGGCTGAAAACATCCTTTGCAGTGGTGAGTACACCCTGACACAAATAGCACCGTCCTGACTCCGGTGCCATTTGCTATATCACAGTATTTTATATTGCAGTAGTTCATAGATGCAGTACCCTATCCTTGATCTCCTGGGTGCGGCCCTGGTTCCAAAACTGGGTGCCGATGTAACCGCAGGTACGGCGAGCTACGGACATCTTATCCTGGTCACGGTTCCCGCAGTTGGGGCACTCCCACACCAGCTTGCCGGCAGAGTTCTCCACGATCTGGATCTCACCGTCGTAGCCGCAGACCTCACAGTAATCAGACTTTGTATTGAGCTCTGCATACATGATGTTGTCGTAGATGAACTTCATTACGGAAAGAACCGCAGGGATATTCTGCTGCATGTCGGGCACCTCGACGTAGCTTATGGCTCCGCCGGGGGAGAGTTTTTGGAACTCAGACTCAAAACGCAGTTTTTCAAAGGCATCGATCTCCTCTGTCACATGCACGTGATAGGAATTTGTTATGTAGTTTTTGTCGGTAACTCCCTTTATGATACCAAAGCGCTTTTGCAGGCACTTTGCAAAACGATAAGTGGTTGACTCCATGGGTGTGCCGTATACGGAATAGCTGATGTTCTCCGCTGCCTTCCACTCGGCGCACTTATCATTGAGTCTCTGCATGACCTTAAGGGCAAACTCCTTGCCCATGGGATCGGTGTGGGATACTCCCAGCATCCTCATGCACATCTCATAAAGCCCTGCATAGCCCAGGGAAATAGTAGAATATCCGTTGTATAATAGCTCGTCGATGGTCTCGCCCTTTGACAGACGGGCAAGGGCGCCGTGCTGCCACAGGATGGGTGCCACATCGGATACTGTACCCAAAAGTCTCTCATGACGGCATCTAAGTGCACGATGGCAAAGCTCCAGCCTGTCATCCAAAAGATCCCAGAACTTGTCCATATCTCCATCGGCTGAGCAGGCCACGTCCACCAGATTGATGGTGACCACGCCCTGATTGAAACGGCCATACATCTTGTGAGTACCGTCGGCATTTAACTGGGTATCCTCTACAGTCAAAAATGAACGGCATCCCATGCAGGTGTATACCTCACCCTTTTTTAATTCTCTTTGTATCTTTGCGGAAATATAATCGGGCACCATACGCTTGGCTGTGCACTGTGCAGCCAGCTCAGTCAGAGCGTAATACTTGCTGTCCTCATGGACATTATCCTCATCCAAAACATAGATAAGCTTGGGAAAAGCAGGAGTGATCCAGACTCCCTTTTCATTTTTAACGCCCTGCATCCTCTGGAGCAAAACCTCACGGATGATGAGAGCCAGGTCATCACGCATCTGTCCTTCGGGCACCTCGTCCAAATACATGAACATAGTGACAAAAGGCGCCTGGCCGTTACAGGTCATAAGGGTGATGAGCTGATACTGAATGGTCTGGATACCGGACTTCACCTCGTCCAAAAGCCTCATCTCGGTAGTCTTGTTGATGATCTCGGGATCCTGTGATTCACCACAGGCCTGTCTTTCCTCTATAACCTTCTTTTTGATCTTTTGACGGCTGATATCCACAAAGGGAGCCAAATGAGCCAGCGAAAATGACTGGCCGCCATACTGGTTACTGGCCACCTGCGCCACTATCTGAGTGGTGACATTGCAGGCGGTATAAAAGCTGTGGGGCTTTTCGATCTTGGTCTCGGAGATCACCGTACCGTTTTGCAGCATATCCTCGAGATTGATCAGATCGCAGTTGTGCTCACGCTGCGCAAAATAGTCCATGTCATGGAAATGGATGATACCCTCCTCATGGGCCTTAATAATATCAGCAGGAAGAAGGATACGTCTGGTAAGATCCTTACTCACCTCACCGGCCATATAATCCCTTTGGGTGGAATTGATCACCGGATTTTTGTTGGAGTTCTCCTGCTTGACCTCCTCGTTGATCTGGTCAATAAGGGTAAGTATGCCATTGTCAGTGGTATTGGCCTTACGATTGAGCTCGCGCTTGTAACGATAGCGAACATACTTCTGTGCCACCTCGTAGCAGCGCATCTCCATGATGCCTGTCTCCACCATATCCTGTATATCTTCCACGTTTGCAGCGTGTGACATATCAAATATCTGTTTTGTGATCTTGTCCGCGATGGCCTGTATCTGGTATTCGTTGAGCTGATGTATACCATCCACCTCATTGTTGGCCTTTTCTATGGCGTGAATGATCTTGGTCTGGTCAAAGTCCACCTCACGGCCGTTTCTTTTTATGACATTTATCCTGACTTTCTGATTAACTGCTTCCATCTGTCCCCTCCGAACAATAACAATATATAGTAAAAAGATAGACACCTGTACACAACATATAGTATGTAAGGTGTCTATATATAATACACTATTTTTTTGTCAAATGGAAGTACTTTTTTAAAAAGATCCTTTGCTTCGCTCAGGATGACATCCCCTCTGTCGTTCTGAGGGCAAAGCCTGAAGAATCTTTAAGCTCCGGTAGTCTCCGAAGTCTCAGAAGCATCCGCGGGAACACCATAGTTTCTCATCATCTGATCCACCATATCCTCGGTAAAGCTGTCACCATACTCGTCCACAAGCTCCTTTGCAATGGTGGAAATGGTGGCATCCAGATAATAGTCGGAGGTCATGGTGGTGGTCATATCCGCATCCTCTCCAAAGATCTCCACCGAATCCTTCATCTCCTTTAATACCTGCTCCACAAAATAGGCCTCAAAGGACTTGGCCGCCTCTGTCATCTCTGCCCTGGTAGACTCTGCAGAAAGTCCCTCCGCAGCCTTTTTCGCTCCGGCAGCCGATGTCTGGTCTCTCTCATATTTGTTCTGGTCTATTGCATTTTGAAGGTATGCACTACCCAATCCGCCTATATCCATTTATTACCTCTTTAAGCCGTTCGCTGTTTCCAACATGGAATCAGAAGTGGTGATAGCCTTGGAGTTGAGCTCATATGCGCGCTGGGTGATGATCAGGTTTACCATCTCGTCCGCCACATTAACGTTTGAGCCTTCAAGATATCCCTGCGCCATAGTACTCTCTATAATGTTAAGATCGGTGGTTGCCTCGTTTATGGCAGCTCCGGAGTTTTCAGATTCTGCCAAAAGATTGCCGGATATTTTTTCAAGTCCGACCGGATTCTCAAACTGATATAAGGCGATCCTCTGTCCCGTGGCCACCGGCTCACCGTCTCCATTTATATAGGTCACCGCTCCATCCTTGCCCACACTTACCGCATCAGCTCCCGCTCCCTCCGGAAGTACTATGGGATTGCCATCAACGTCCTGGACATGGAGTCCGCTGGGATTGGTCAAAGTCCTGGTGCCGTCACCTTCAATAGACCATCCAAAGTCACCGTCTCTGGTGTAATAAGTCTCACCGTCAAAGCCTGTCACAGCAAAAAAACCGGAGCCGCTTATGAACATGGCCATGGGATTGTCATTGGCCAGCTGAGCGCCCTGGGTGTAATTGGTGTTTATCGCAGCCACCCTGGTACCCAGACCAACCTGAGCTGATGTGGGCTTGGGGTTGGCATTGGAGGTAGTAGTCTCCTCCTGAAGGGTCTGATATAACAAAGACTTGAACTGTGTGTTTTGAGTCTTAAATCCTGTAGTGTTTACGTTTGCAAGATTATTGGCGATGGTGTCCACCGCTGTCTGCTGTGAGCGCATCCCCGAAGCTGCGCTCCAAAGTGATCTCATCATATTACATTTCCTCCATTGAACCTCATCCGTAAGCTCTTTGGGCTGTCACTCCCCCTTCATAGGAAAAGCGTTATCCTACCCGTCCTACCTGGGATACTGCCATCTCAAGGGTCTCATCCTCTGCATGTATCATCTTTTGACCTGCTTCGTAGGCTCGCTGAATGGTGATCATGGTCACCATCTCATCCACAATATTCACATTGGAGGTCTCAAGCGCCCCCTGCTCAATGGATGCTTCGGAAGCGATCACCTGGCCGCCCTCAATAGGCTGAACGAAGTTCTCTCCATACTTTTCAAGGTAGTTGTAATCTGCGAAGTCAACGAAGCCAACCTGTCCTACCATCTGTCCGTTCTGATATATAAAACCCTGCTGATTGATGCTGTATGGCTGTAGCGGATCGATCTGAATATGGGCATTCTGTCCAGTCTGACCGTTCATGGCCGCGTTCATATTTAACAGGTAGTCACCGTCTGCAGTACGAAAGATCCCGTCACGGTCAACCTGAAACTCCCCGTCACGGGTATACTTTATGGAAGTATTGCCATTTTTGTCGGTAAATTCACAGGCGAAAAAGCCCTGGCCGGATATTGCCATATCTGCCGGCTTGTCTGTGACCTTGAAAGCCCCCTGGCTGTAGTCTGTATAGGTCTCTCCTATATCTACACCCATGTTAATGATACCCATACGTCTGGGCATGAGATTTGAGGAAGTGTCCTTTATCCTGATAGCCAGTTCATCATCAAATGACTGGGCGGTAGCACCTTCCTTTTTGTAGCCTGTGGTGTTGGAATTGGCGAGATTGTTGGTATGAGTATCCAGTCTCCTCTGCTCATTCACCATTCCGGTATAGGCTGTGTATAGGCCTTTAACCATCTGTCCTCCTTGTATCCACCGCTTTCTCCGTGAATAATATTATCCTCCATGACCAAAAAACGATGGTATACTCTATAACTGTTATCGGATAGTTCCTGTTAAAAATTAATGGCACCATGAGATAATCTCATGATGCCACACCTAAATTCAATCCTTGACGCC
>CAMODS010000045.1 GCA_946611525.1 uncultured Lachnospiraceae bacterium
ACCTTATATGTAATAAGCTTATTACACGATGCAAAAAGGTTCTTAAGGATGAGGACTTTGGCACACAAAAGCCTGAAGTCGGAAAAATCACAGACAGGGAGCATATTAAAAGCATACTTTCGCAGGCTGAAAATGACAGCAAAGCCTTTAGCACTGTCATAAAGCATATAAAAGAACATGTATACGGAGATGATATTGTTACTTGGGCGGATGCATTAGATGAGGAGGTACGACGTTGAGGATCGGAATATACACATTGGATAAAGCGGATATGGAGGCAGTGGCTCAGTTCTTACCTGACTATGTGGTGGAGAGAGCCCATGAGCCCGGTTATTTTTCCCTGGGTGCCGTAGCCAAGGTGGACGGTGAAGATCGTGTTGTTGGTATATCCCAGTTTTATATTGACATCAATTCATCCGGTGAATGTTTTGCATTCCTTATTTACAACTATGTGATGGAAGATTTCAGACGCAATGGCGTAGGCACCAGGCTTATCGACAAGATTGGATCCATCCTTAAAAAGAGCGATATCAAGATGTGTGTTGCATGTCTTCCCAACAAAAAAGATGTATTTCTTTACAGCATCACTCCCAAGGCTGAGGTGGAAAGTTTCATAAAGGAATGTGATTTCATGGTCACAAAGGAAGAGATAGTCGGAGAGACTTTTACCGATGTGACTGAAAACAGCACCAAGTATGTTAGACTTACCGGTAGATAAGAGGTTTTTTAATGCAGCTTATTAAAACAGTTGATTCTGAAAATATATTGCGTCTGGAAGAGGACAGTGGAGCTGCCATCAGTATTGACAGATCATCGGATACAGCACACATTCTATCCATTATTGTACCAAAGAGTGACAGACGTGAGGGGATAGGTACTGCTCTGCTTTTTGCTGCGGAGCAGATACTTTTTTCACAGGGTATTAAAAAGATAGATGTGGATTTTGCTGATTCCATAGATGGGATGGAGAGTTTTTTTGAACAAGCAGGCTACACAGTGAAAGAGGGCTGCGCCATCTATTCCGTTGGGATGAAAAAGATCATGTCATCCCTTTCAGTCAGGCGAGTTTTAGCAAACATTATAGAAAATGCCACCTTTGTGCCAATGTCGGATCTTATGGTGGATCAGCTTGATGCTCTTTTAGAGCTTTTATCCGGCTTCGGGATCAATCTCAGCAACTCGGATATGGCCAGGTTTTACAAGGAGGCCAGCGGCGTAGTTTATGATGACGCCGGTACCCCCCTTGCTTTTATACTATGCTCTGAGACTGAAAACGGGCTTCTTGTGGATCTTTTGGCTGCAGTTGACGGCAGCAATCCCAGATATGTTGTGTCTGCAATGAAGGGCATGCTCAATGCCATCATTGAAAATGGTAACATCAAGATATATGACGACCTTAGCATGATCGTTGTCAATGGTAAGATAGACGAGCTTATGAAGCGCATCCTTAAAAAGGGTGATACTCCTGATCATATCGGCAATACCATGTATGCGTCCAAGACCATAGTTTATGATGATGATGTGGATGATGAGATAGAAGATGATGCTGATGAAGATCTTGAGGATGAGTGGCGCAGAGAGATCAAAAAGGTTAACTTCCAGGCAAATATCAGCTGGAAGATGCCATGGCAAAGACTGATTTTGACGGATGACGGTTCGGCGAATGCAAATGCTGCAATGGTTAGCAGCCGCAAGAAAAAGCAGGCTGCCTTTTCTTCCGCGGGAATAAGCTTTGAAAAGTACGAGGATGAGACAGAAGGTCTTATCATGGATGATACCGTAAGGATCATCAATGAGAACATTTCCAGTTTCGGAGATGTCCTTCCAGCGGACGTTCTTAAAAATATGGCCAGACCGTTTTACAGGGGACTGGCAGTTATGAACGGCAGTGATGTTTTGGCATCCATTGTATGGGAATACGAAAACGTGGAGGATGATGAGGATACTCAGGCCCGGATAGAGTGGTACTCTGCCTCAGACAGTGACTCCGCAAAGACCCTTTTAGAGGAATATATAAACGAGATAAAGACTGAGGAAGTAAAGCGAAGCTACTTTGAGTTTGATGATCTTTCCGATGATGACTGTTCTATCCTTCGGGAAGAGGGCTTTACCATCAGCAATCAGGAGAGCATTGATATCATAGTGCCTCTGTCGGAGATCAAAAAAGAAACCTATGCTGAGAAAAAGCCGCAAGATTACATAAGGAGTCTTGATTCCCTTAACGAAAAGCAGTTTAAACGTGGAATCGCCAACAGCCTTTTCCACAATAGAAAGGGACTTTTGGAGGATGCTGCATTCTTGAATCTTGAATGGTTCGAAGGCAAGGTATCCTGCTGCGTTGTTTCTGATAACAAGGTGGTGGGGCTCCTTTTGGTACATCGTGACGGCTTTGACAGGCTGGTCATAGATCTTATGTTTTCTGCCGGTGCCGAATATCAGGCGGATCTTTTGAACATGCTTAGATATTCTACACATTCAGCCTTTGATAATTATTCGGATGAGACCGGGGTTATCCTGCGCCGTCACAGTGATGATGTGAGGATCCTGACATCAAAGCTGCTTCCTGACTTAAAGGGCAGAATGGTATTTTTTGGAGAAAGGAGAGATTCCTGATATGTTGAATATTAGTGAATTGCATGAGGCCTCCCTGATAATGGATATAGCGGCGGTGTTTCTTTTGTTCGGCACCATCATTTACACCACCATTTACAGGAAGAGGGGACATATTGATGATAAGCTGTTTTTCTATCTGATAGTTGATACCTTAGTCATGGCTATATCTGACGGCATCACCTATGTCCTGGATGGGGGCAGTGTACCCTATGGTGCGCTTATTTCCTTAGTCTGCAACTATATTTTCTTTATTTCCTTCGAACTGTTTTGCGGGCTTTTGGCGGTATACCTGGATTACCGGGTCTATCAGAACGTTGATGCCTTGAAAAAGAGAGGCACTGTTCTTATGATACCGGCCGTCATCATGATGGTCATGATCATTGCCAATATTTTCGGCAGGTTTTTATTCTGGGTTGATCCTCAAACCTCCGAATATATCCAGTACCCCGCATATTCACTTATTTTTGTGGCACCGGCAATATATGTCATTTTGGGGATTTTCTACTGTTTCAAGCTGGATTTTGCCATGATGTGGATTTTTGTGCTCCTCCTTCTTGTCAGGTTATTCTTTGGAAATCTGATGAGAGGTGTATCATCCACATCCCTGATCTTTTCCATGGTTCTTGTTTTTATACACATTCATTATATGAGACTGCCGTTTTATGATGATGAGGAGGCGCTATGAGTATAGCAGTTGATTCCGTAGTAACCATATATTCCGACACCATGGCTTTTATACTGGCCATGGGGGTTTTCTTTGTATCCAGCAGGTTCAAGGTTGGAAAGGATGAGTACGCCGACCAAATATACAACGCCCTTTGTATTCTTACACTTGTCAATGCTTTTTCTAATGGGTTGAGCTATGCGCTCCATCATCAGACCACTGGGTTGCCGCATTTCTTACGGATGATCATGCCAACCATTGCCGAGTATTCTACCCTGGTGTTGCTTTTTGTCTGGTCTGTTTATATTGACCACAAGCTTTATGGCAGCAAGGATCGTACCCGGTACGTAGCACGTGTGCTCCAGGTTCCCATCTATGTCATGGGTGTGTTGTGTGTGATCAATCTCTTTACCTACATCATGTTTGATGTGACTGAGAGCCATATTTTCGTGGCAAAGCCACTTTTCTATGTACTTACCTTATTGCAGTATGCATACGGCATCCTGCCCATCATTTCCGTTATCAGATACAGGAAAAACAACAGGAACAAGCTGCACTTTTTCCATATCAATCCTGTAGTGATCCCGGTTGTGGTTAGTTCATTATTCACACTGTTTACCGATTACTCTGCCAGAGCTTTTGGCTTTGCTATTGCACTGGTATTTTTACATATGTCATATATCAACGTATGGCGGTTTGAGGACAGGGAGTCCGGATTTTACAATAGGTTTTACATCAACCACATTATAGATCTAAGCCGTGAGCAGAGGCTCGACTACCGCAGTGTTATCGAGTTTGTTACCGCCAATACACCCGCGGAGTTTTATGACATCATCACTTCGGAGATGCCTGTCAATTCCGAGTTGATACGTATGGATGAACACAGATTTCTGATGTTTTCCGAGAGCTCAAAGTCTTCCATGATCACCCTTTTATCCTCCATGATCCAGGAGGCTGCAGATGATTATGATGACAAGCACAGTGACAGCGAGCCCATAGATCTTCTCATTAGTTATCGCATCAGGAAAAAGGGCGAGTCCGGGGATGAGTTTGTAAGGAGTGTGGCCGAGGCTTAAATATATTGATGGATTGCCGCAAAAGAGGTATAATCATTATTGTGTAATCTTTTTTGCCAGGGATTTTGAAGGAGGTAGACATGAGGATCAGGACTATCAGAGGAGTATTAGCAATTTCACTTTCCGTGGTTTTGGCGGCTTCCCTTGCCGGATGTTCCTTTGGGAAAAAGGATGCATCCACAGATACGGCGTCAGAGTCGGCAGTGGACGGGGATATGGAGTATATAAGTCCCGACGGATGGAGAGTCCGCTATGATGCGAAGCTTATTGAGGCCAATGAGCTTGATGATCACAGCGCATCTTTCGTATATACCGGTGATTCGGCAGGTACCAATATGGTTACCATAAGCTTTGTAACCGGCAAGATGCCTGAGGAGGCTATGTCCGAGATCACAGATTCCTGGGAGGACCAGGATAGGACAGAGGGTTATTTCCCCGGTACGGATGACAAGTGGGGTTTTTGGCGTGAGCTTAAGTCTTCAGAGGAGGGCTCCGGTGCAGGTGAGACTGTCATCGGCGGCGAGTACAACGGAGGCGCACTGATCTTTGATATAGTATCCCATAAGGGGAATGACGAGGATCAAAACATGGCAGTCAGCGATTGCCTGTCAGGTGTCATTGATTCCATAGAGTATGAGGACTTTGGTCCCCAGACCATGTTTGCTTACTATCCCGGCACCTACAGCAGTATTGATGCCGATACGGGGGCTACCTACAGTGTTACCTTAAATGAGGATCACTCAGGTAAGCTTTCCTTCCAGGATGATGTTGATATCATCTGGGGAGGTTATGAGATCACTGATCTTTCAAACAACAACAAATACGAATACACCATCGAGGGCGACAATCTCATGCTCAATATGGATGGCACGTGGTTAGATTTTTCTAAAGGTGATAAGCCTGCACAGGCAGCTACACAGGGTGAAGATGGCAATGAACCGGTGGCAGAGGAGATCAATTCGTCGGTGGCCGATGAGTCTGATTCAGCTTATGACTCAGAGATCGATGTGGCAGTGGCTGATTACGTGGTTACCGAGCTTGGTAAATACTACGACAGGTCAGATGTAGACATTCCTTATATCAATGTCATTGACATCGATGACAGTAACCCTGACGATGTAAAGGTCTACGGCGACTTCTGGTTCTTTACTTACAAGATTTCAAAGGATACGCTTGAGACCCAGGCCGGTGGTTCATATCCGGGCTGCATACATCTTAAAAAGCTTACCAGCGGGTATTCCGTTACGTCCATGGATGTTACAGAGGATGGCAGCGGTTTTGATAAGAGTGCCAGGGAGATCTTTGGAGACAGATATCAGGCCTTTATGAGGATGCATTCCGACGGCGAGACACGAGAGGCAAAGAGGGCAGAGCAGATCGCATCTTACGTCAAGTCCAAGGGGCTTATGGTCACCAAATATCAGGATTACGGATGGGATCCTGTAGTGCTTCAGTAGTTATTCCTGCCGCACATATTTGCGTCAGGCATAGATATTATCAAAAGGAGGAGATAACTTATGACAAAGGAGTTTAAAAAGGGTGAGGTACTCTTTAAAGAGGGCGATGTGGGGGAGACATGTTTTGATGTGGTTTCCGGTAGAGTAGGCATCTACACCGACTTTGGCACAGATGTTGAAAAACAGCTTACCACCATCGAGGCAGGACATATCCTCGGAGAGCTCGCTCTTGTTGATGCTTTACCCCGCAGTGCTACCGCAGTTGCCATTTCCGATGTTACCGTAAATGAGTTTAATTTTGACGATTTACAGAGATATTTTGAAGAGGATACCGACAAGATCACCTTTATCATAAAAGAGATGTCTGAGCGTATATCCAGACTGACCGGCGACTATGATGATGTTGTTGATACCATTGGTGAACTTTTCCCTGCCAATGAGACCAGAAAGCCCGGTATCGCAGACAAGATCAAGCAGTTTGCAGCGGCTTACAAGATGTCTGCAAAGGCTAACAAGATTTCCCGTGAGACCATGGAGGATCTGGTACAGTCCAAGCATGAAGAGGGCCTGTCCAACAACGTTGAGTCTTACTCTAAGGGCACACTTCTTTTCAAGGAGGGTGAGCCCGGCAGATGCATGTACGACATCTATACCGGTTCAGTTAATATCTACACAGGCTACGGCACTCCCGACGAAAAGCTCATCACCACCATCGGTGTCAGCAAGTTCTTCGGTGAGATGGGACTTTTAAATAATGCTCCCCGTACAGCCACAGCTGTTGTAAATATGGATCATACCATCATCGAGAGCATGTACATGGATGACTTCAAGGAGCTCTTCGAGAAGAATCCCGTTAAGATCAGTATGCTTATCAAGCATATGGCAAGCAGGATAAGGAGACTTACCGACCAGTATACGGATGCCTGCAAGCTTGTATATGAGGTTTCCGAGGCAGAGGCGGCCGGCACTGTTTCAGATGAGCTCAAGCAGAGAGTTAGAGCTTTCCAGGCACAGTACTAAAGTTTTTTAAGCTTTTAGCGGTCGTATATCTACCGCTAAAAGCTTTTTTTGTTATTTTAGGAGTATGAGATGGAATACGATGCATTAAACACAAAGCTTGACCTGGTATTTAAAAACATGGAGGATTCCGTGTGTATCACCAGCAAGATCGGTGTGCTTAACTACGTAAATGATGCTGCTAAAAAGCTTTTTGGCATATCCGAAAAACAGCTGGGCAACGAAAAGATCTGGAAGACCATCCCTTATGTGGAGACCAATGATGATCTGATCCAGATGTTTATTGATGCTACGGTGTCCAAGGAGAAGACTATCCAAAAGATCGTAAGCTACGAAAAGAATGATGGTACGCTTTGCAGACTCAGGGTCAACATCACTTACACCAACGAGGAAGACAATGAGTTTTTTGTGATAGTCATCACCAATCTTACAGAGCTTTTCAGAGTAAATGCTGCATTTGCAAGATATACATCCGCTGAGATAGCAGACTTTGTCTTAAACACTCCCGAGGGTGAAAAGCAGGGTGGCAGTTCAAAGGAAGTTACCATTCTGATGAGCGACTTAAGAGGCTTTACAGCCATGAGCACCAGACTTGCTCCCACAGAGCTTATCAATGTTTTAAATCATTACTTTGGTTTCATGAATGAGGCTATCGAAAAGAATCATGGAACAGTCATAGAGTTTTTGGGAGATGGGATATTCGTAGTTTTCGGGGCTCCAAAGGATGATCCGGATCACGCAGTTAATGCAGTCAGATGCGCCATCGAGATGGAAAATGCCATGGAAGAGGTCAACAAATGGAATAGGGAAAATGGTTACCCGGAGCTTGAGATGGGTATAGGTATCAATTCCGGAAAGTGCGTAGTTGGTAATATCGGTTCCTCCGAAAAAATGAAGTATGGCTGCATGGGTGAGACAGTTAACCTTGCGGGACGTACAGAGACCTTTACCGTGGGCGGACAGATCTACGCTACCAAAAACACCGTGGATCTTTTAAATGTTCCCGTTCAGACAAGCGGACATCAGAGCTTTATGCCAAAGGGTGCCAAGAAGGAGCTTTCCATTTACTGCATAGTCGGTATAGAGAATCTTTCCTTGGATTCTTTGAACAATGCAATGGTCTGGCAGGAAAGAGAGGGCTCAGTTGATATCGTATTCAAGGAGCTTTCCGGTAAGACAGTGGGAGATGAGGTGTATGCAGGCATCATCACTGATCTTTCCGAGGATGAGAAGTATGCCATTATGAAGACGGATACTGATCTTCCGGTGCTTATGAATCTCATGATCGATATAGGAGGCTTTTTATACGCCAAGATCACAGAAAAAATAGATGACGGTTATGTTATCTGTTTTACCGCCAAGCCGGACAACTTTGAAGAATGGGCAAAGTGGTAGGATTGTTTTTTCTTGATTATATTTATTAAGTAGTTTATTATTTAATCGTGTTGGATCAAATATGATATAACATATTTATAATATTTTTAGGAGGTTATATTATGCTGGATATTAGCAAAAACTTGGATGGCAAGAGACTTACGATCACACTTACCGGCAGACTGGATACTACCACAGCGCCGGAGCTTGAGGAGCAGGTCAATTCATCTATAGAGAATGTTTCCACCCTTATTTTTGACATCTCTAATATGGAGTATATTTCCAGTGCAGGTCTTCGTGTGCTTTTGTCTTCACAGAAGGCTATGAACAAAAAGGGTGATATGAAGGTTGTTCATCCTACTGATGACGTTAAGGAGATTTTTGACGTTACGGGCTTTTCAGATATCCTGACAATCGAGGACTGAATACGTCATCCCTTCAGCCATAGGCTATTGCATCACCGGTGACTTTGATTTTTACTTTGATTCCATGGTCATACAGTTTTTCAGTAATGATATCTGGCAGTTTGCCGGGCTTGCGCATATGGCCATGGCTTTGTTTTTAAAGCTTGGCATGACACCGTTTGGCACGCTTATTGCAGGAATGGTGATGCATGGGGTAGGATATATCTTTAATGACATCGATACCGGCAGTGATGTGACAAATCTCATTTTGTGCCATTTCGTCGGAGTCGGTTGCGAGGGCAGGATAGAGTCGGATTTTCCGCTCTTGCTTTGGTTTGTGATCTACTCTGCAGGCTTTGTGTTTGGTTACTATCTTATGCACCTTAAGGATAAAGACAGGTTTTATAAGATGGTTACCGTGCCGTTACTTTTGATCTCTGTGAGCGTTATGATAGGTGAGGCAGTCATGGGAGTCGGCATGATGGGTGGCAGTGGTGCCAATGTGTTTTACCACATGAGACTGCCGGAGGCCTTTGTCTGCATTGTGTTTGTGATTGCGAACCTTGGTATATACTACCGGATCAAGATGAGGGCCTCGATAGCGTTTTTTGTCAGACGGTTTATGAGGAAAACAGAAACTTTTTAGCTGAGACTGCCAAGAGATTTG
>CAMODS010000046.1 GCA_946611525.1 uncultured Lachnospiraceae bacterium
GCCAGATCCAGGATGTGATCGCGGACGATCTCCACCTTCTTCGGCTCTGTTTCTTTGGCATTGCCCTCCTGGTCATAAAGGAGTCTAAGGATCAGATCGTTGTCGCTGGCATCAAAGACAGAAAGAACATCATTGAACTGTGAGATCGCATTTTCGGAAAGATTACCCTCACTGTAGTTTTTGAGATTGACCTCTAAGAGAGAAAGCCTGTAGGGATCCACCGCAAGCTCAGAAGCTATCTCCTTTGTGGAGACAGGGTCCTCATCCGACAGTGTAACACTGTAGATACGGTACATACCCTCATAGGGGTTGGAAAGAGACGCGTCCCCCTCAACATAATCATCAGGAACATAGGTAAAGACAGGCTTGATCCCAAAAAGATAGAGACCTGCCCCAAAGATAATTAATATAACGATCAAAAAAGGAATTGCTTTTTTCATAGGCTAATCATTCTTTTATTTTTCAGGGACCACTTCATAATCAACATGATTATGACTGATCAGTGCACCATCAGCATAAAGATCGTAGGCAAGAGCTACTGTCAGGCGATCCTCATAGATACCTACCGCCACTCTGGTGGTGCGTACCAAAAAGTTAAAGGTGCCAAGCTCCGTGGCCATATCAAAAAGACTTGATCCCCCGGCTGCAAACTCCATCTCGGCATCAATTGCTCCACTGCGCCTAAGCTTTACACGGCGAGAGGATATCTCCATGGTGTCGATGGTGCCGGAGTCATCATCTTTGTATTTTACAACCTGCATACCGCCACGTTCATACCACTTGCCGCGGCAGATTCTGTCCTGCTCGTCCCTGTGGCTTCCCATAGTCTGAACGGAATGCATGTTGAGTATAACATCGATACTGTCAATCATAGTTTTTGATTATCTGCCTTACGGCTTCGATCTGGTTCTGAAGATGGGTGTGCATCATCTTCTTTACAAAATCCACATCCTTTTTCTTAAGTCCCTCAATAATGGAAAGATGCTCGCTTATCAGGGTATCGTAACTTTCCTCACCCCTGATATACTCAAACCTGAAGCGATACATCTGCTCCTTTAGGTTGTCCACAATGGACAAAAGTCTGGGGTTGTCGGCGGCCTCATATATTATGTGGTGAAAAGCCTCGTCAGCTTCCACTATCACCTTTATATCGTCGGAGCGCGCCGCCCGCTTGAACTCGTCCATGGCAGCCGAAAGCTTTTCAATGATCTCATCATTCATATTTTTGCAGGCTTTTTCAGCAGCCAGCTCGTCAAGAGCCTCCCGGACCTCCAAAACATCCGACAGGTCCTTTTCAGTCATCCTGGCAACCTGGGCCCCCCGCCTGGGTATGGTTATGGCAAGCCCCTCACGTTCCAAAAGCCTTATGGCCTCACGTACCGGGGTACGACTGACCCCCAGCTTTTCAGCCAGAGGGATCTCCATCAACCGGTCTCCCGGTGACAACTCTCCTTTTAATATACGATCCCTGAGGGTAAAAAAAACCTCATCCCTGAGAGGTAAATACGAAGCCGCATCCAGCGAAAAATCCTTTGCCATATACCCGTCCCCCTATACCATATGTGAAAGCGTCAAAAAGGAACACAGCCCTCTCTCTTTTATCTTCTCCAAGCACTTAGAAGCAGTCCTTTCATCCTCAAAAAGTCCAAATACCGTAGGACCACTGCCGGTCATTAAAGCTCCGTAGGCGCCTGCGTCAAGCATGATGTACTTTATCTCCAAAATCTCAGGTACATCACTGGTGGTAACAAGCTCAAGCACATTTCCAAGCTTTTCCCCGGCACCTCTCCAGTCTCCTGCCTCAATGCATCCTAAAAGTCCGTCTATATCAGGATGCTTATACTCCCCGATGGCATCCAGCCTGCCATATATACCTGCAGTGGAAACGGAAACGTCCGGCTTTGCTATCAAAAGCTGCGGTGCAGGTGCTCCCATGCTAATGGCAGAAAGCTTTTCACCTATGCCCTCGCAAAGAGCAGTCCCTCCCTCTATGCAAAAAGGAACATCGGCTCCGATTCTCACGCCGATATCGATGAGCTGCTCCCGGGTCAGCTTAAGTTCAAAGAGTTCATTAAGCCCCCTTATCACGGCAGCCGCATCCGTACTGCCCCCTGCCATGCCCGCTGCCACAGGATTATTTTTGATGAGGTGAATATCTACTCCCTCATTTATCCCGGCAGTCTCCATCAAAAGCTTAGCGGCCTTTACACAGAGATTGTCTTTTGTCTCAAGGCTCTTGTCCGTACAGGTAAAAACCACCTCGTCGTCAAAACGCCTCTCTATGCATACCAAGTCATATATATCAACAGACTGCATGATCATCTTTACCAGATGATATCCGTCATCACGCCTTCCGGTGACATCCAGTCCCAGGTTGATCTTGCAATAAGCTTTTTGCTCTATCATGTTATCTCCTCTGCCTTGGCCTCCATGATCGCCTCATTCAGTGACAGCATCTTGGCATCCAGCATGGATACGATACCTGAGCACTCCCGCAGATCCTTGCTGATGTACTCCGGCGCATTGCCCTCAAACTTGTAGTAGATCTTGTGCTCCAGCGAAGCCCAGAAGTCCATGGCTATGGTGCGGATCTGTATCTCAACCTTGGTGTCCACCACCTTGTCTGATAAAAAGATGGGGAGTGTCACCAGCATGTGGTAGCTCTTGTATCCGCTGTCCTTTGGATTCCTCAGATAGTCCTTTATGGATATGACAGTGATGTCATTTTGCCGCCCTATCATATCAGCCATACGGTAAATATCCGAAGTAAAGGAACATACTATCCTCATACCCGCGATATCGTTACAGTAAGTGACCATGTTCTCAATGCTGTCCTCGTATCCGTAACGATCCAGTTTTTTAACTATGCTCTCAGGGCTTTTAACCCTGGACTTTACATACTCTATGGGATTGTACTGGTGGGTCTGTTTGAACTCTTCGTTTAGGATCTGGATCTTGGTGTCCAGTTCCCGGATGGCAGCCCTGTATAAAAGCATGACGGAATTCCAGGTATCGATACCCTCTCCCTCACATTGTTTTATGAATTCTACTTGGTCCATATCTCTCCTTTTAAAGATCCTTCGCTTCGCTCAGGATGACATTGGGATAAGCTGCTTTGTCATCCTGAGGGTCTTAGCCCGAAGGATCTTTTTTTCTCTGCCTGTAACCCTCGTATAAAAGTATGCCGGTGGCCATGGCTGCATTTAAGGACTCCAACCGCCCCTCCATGGGAATGGTGATCCTCTCATCGGCTGCTTTGGAAAGTTCATCCGAAAGTCCCCGCCCCTCGTTTCCTATCATAAACCCGGTGGCAGTGGAATAATCCATATCATAGTAGCTCTCGGTACCTGCGGGATGGGTAGCATAGAATCTGACTCCGGCCCTCCGGTAATCAGCCACCTGTGCGATCAGATCATCCGCAATAAAAAACGGGACTCTGTAAAGGCTTCCCATGGTAGCCCTCACCACCTTTGGTGAAAAAACATCAACACAATCAGCTGACATGAGTACACCTGTCACTCCGGCTCCCTCAGCCGTCCTCATGATGGTACCCATGTTGCCGGGATCCTGCAGTCTCTCCAAAACCAAAAGATATGGCACCTCTGTACCCAAAAGATCCTTTGGCTCATAAGCCGGCTGTCTCACCACCGCCAGCACTCCCTGGGGTGTCACCGTATCGCTTATGGATCTCATTACCTGATCCGACACATGAAAGGCCGATATCTCACCCTGCACATCCGAATCGGAGGGCATCCCCAGTCCATGACTAAAGGATATCCACCTGTCATCGGAAGCAAAACTCTCCGAAACATATATTTCATGCAAAAGAGTCTCCGGGGTCTCAAAGACCATCCGGGGTCCCTCTGCGATAAAAAAGCCGGTCTCCTTACGTAACCGGCTTTTTTTCATCAGTGCTGAAATGTTTTTAATCCTGGCATTTTTAATACTATCTATCATCGTAATCGGTACACGATATCATGAATTGCCCAGATCCTTACAGATTCTAACCTGATACTCGTTGACATCCTTTTTCATAGCCAGCGCTTCATCAATATCAAAATCTATGAACTCACCGTGGTCATATCCCACAACTCTGTTGGTCTTGCCCTCACAGAGGAGATCCACTGCCAATGCGCCCATGGTGGATGCGTATACCCTGTCCTTACAGGTGGGGCTGCCACCTCTCTGCATGTGTCCTAAAATGGTAGCCCTGGTCTCTATACCGGTAGCAGCCTCAATACGCTTGGCCATGGACAATGAGTGTCCGATACCCTCTGCATTGATGATGATATGGTGCTGCTTACCTTTTTTACGTCCCTCTATAATATGGTTAACCAGCTTTTGCTCGTCATAGTCATATCTCTCGGGAAGGAGTACGTCCTCGGCTCCGTTGGCGATACCACACCAGAGTGCAATGTATCCGGCTCCACGTCCCATAACCTCTATGATTGAACAACGCTCATGGGAGGTGGATGTATCCCTGACCTTGTCTATGGCATCCATGGCTGTATTAACTGCTGTATCAAAACCTATGGTGTACTCGGTGCATGCTATGTCCAGATCGATGGTGCCCGGAAGGCCAATGGTGTTGATGCCGTTAGCTGCCAGCTTTTGTGCGCCCTTGAAGGAACCGTCTCCTCCGATGACCACCAACCCGTCGATACCGTGCTTGCGGCAGATATCAGCAGCTTCCTTCTGGTACTCAGGCTCCACAAACTCGTAGCAGCGTGCCGTCTGTAAAATGGTACCGCCTCGTGAGATGATATCCGATACGCTGTGGGCGTCCATATCGATGATCTCTTCCTGGAGAAGCCCTGCGTATCCACGCTTGATACCCTTGACCTTTTTGCCCTTGCAGATAGCCTCACGTACAACTGCACGGATAGCTGCGTTCATGCCCGGTGCGTCACCGCCGCTGGTAAGTACTCCGATAGTTTTTATTTCATTTGACATTTTGTTTTCCTCCAAATCATAAACCACCTATCATTTTAATATCTTTTCATATTATTTTCAAGAAAAACCTATACCTTCCCCGCCACTGTTTTTACATTATCCTCGCCGTAGGCTGATTTTAGCGAAGACAAAAACTCTCCATCGGCACTGATATTCCACTTCCGATCCAGCCTCTTTATCTGCCGGGTGGCTTTTAAAAATACCACCACCCTGTCGTTTCCGGAGCTTATGGCAAGCTTGCTATAAAGCCCTTCCTCTGCGGCACGGTAGCTTTCCAGATCCTCAAACTGTATCCACACCTCGCTTGGCACCCTGTCAAAGGGAATTATGTCGTCCGCTAAAAGTTTGACGTCCTTTTCCTCTTCCACGCTGGTGTGGCCCTTTATAAATACCTTTTCATCCTCTGCAATAAACTGCCTGCACCTCTCAAATATCCTGGGGAATACTATGACCTCGATACTGCCAAAAACGTCTTCTATGGTAACAAAAGCCATGGCATCGTTTTTTCTGGTGTAGTGCATCTTCACCGAGGTGATCATACCTCCGGCCACCACCCTTTCATCATCTCCCAAAACAGCCCCGGAGTTTTCATCCTCCGGATCTATCATAAAATCGGTGGACTTTGCGGTGACATTTTCCTCCATCAGCTTCTCATAATCCTCCAGAGGATGTCCGCTGACATAGATACCCATCACCTCTTTTTCAAAGGCAAGTGCCTCCTGCTTGTCGTACTCATCCACATGGGGCATCTTTATTTCAAAGGACTTTTTCTCCTGCTCGCCCATCATGTCAAAAAGGGACATCTGTCCGGCAGTGGTGTGTTTTCTTTCATCTGCTATGGTATCCATCATATCGGGAGAGATCAAAACCTTTTGTCTGCGATTGCCGGGGAGGCTGTCGAGAGCGCCTGCCTTTATCAGGTTTTCCACCGCACGCTTGTTGATCTCGCGCCCCGATGTGCGTCTCAAAAAGTCCTCAAGCGAGGAATAGGCTCCGTGGGCTTCGCGCTCGGAAACTATGCTGTCGATCACGCCCTCGCCCGCGCTCTTTATGGCGTACATGCCAAAGCGGATGCCATCCTCCTCCACGGAAAAGCGGCCGTAACCGCTGTTGATATCGGGGGGCAAAAGCTTTATATCCATCTTCCTGCAGCACTCAATGTACTGGGCCACCTTTAATGAATCTCCGGCGCTGTCCATAAGAGCCGCCATAAACTCCTTGGGATAGTATGCCTTCAGATACGCCGTCTGATATCCCACCACTGCATAGCAGGCAGCATGGGCTTTGTTGAAGGCGTACTTTGCGAAGTCCGTCATCAAGTCATATATCTCGTTGGCAACCTCCTCGCTGATGCCGTTTTTGATACAACCCGGCACGCCTGCTGCCTCGTCGCCGTACACAAAGACCTGTCTCTCCGCTTCCATCACAGCTGTCTTTTTCTTGGACATGGCACGGCGCACCTCATCGGAACGTCCCATGGAAAAGCCTGCAAGGTCACGCACGATCTGCATTACCTGCTCCTGATATACTATACAGCCATAGGTGGGC
The DNA here is from genome assembly GCA_946611525.1 of uncultured Lachnospiraceae bacterium. Classification (GTDB taxonomy): domain Bacteria; phylum Bacillota; class Clostridia; order Lachnospirales; family Lachnospiraceae; genus JAILEN01. The sequence goes on from CAMODS010000046.1 coordinate 6,502, forward strand.
TTTAGGATCGGCTCAAGCTGAGGGCACAGATAAGTAATGGACTCCTTGTCCTTTTTACCCTTCAGATAGTTGGGTATAAAGTCCATGGGCCCGGGACGGTAGAGGGAAATACCTGCGATGATATCCTCCAGGCTCTCAGGCTTTAGATCCATCATAAATGAAGTCATCCCCGCGCTCTCAAGCTGGAACACGCCCTCGGTCCTGCCGGCAGATATCAGGGCAAAAACCTTGGGATCATCATATTCCATATTGTTAAAGTCTATCTTTACACCGTGATTTTCCTCAGCCATCAGTCTGGCCTGCTGGATCACGGTAAGGTTGGTAAGACCTAGAAAGTCCATTTTCAAAAGTCCCAGCTGCTCTATCTCAGTCATCACAAACTGGGTCACCACCTGGCCCTTGGGTGATACAGCCAGAGGCACGTACTCCATAACAGGCTTTTGGGAGATCACCACTCCTGCGGCATGGGTGCCTATCTGACGCGGCAGCCCCTCCAGTCCAAGAGCTGTATCGATCAGCTTTTTTACCTCGGGATCGCTGTCGTATTCCTTTTTTAAATCCCTGTTTTTCTCCAGTGCCTCACTGATGGTGATGCCCAGATCATTGGGAATGGACTTTGCGATACGATCGCCCAGCATCCTGGGCATATCCATGACACGGCAGGCATCCCTAATTGAGTTTTTGGCCTTCATGGTACCAAAGGTAACTATCTGTGCCACACAGTCTTCACCATATTTTTCCGTCACATATTCTATGACCCGGTTTCTGCCCTCAGGCTCAAAGTCCACGTCTATATCGGGCATGGACACGCGGTCGGGATTCAAAAACCTCTCGAAAAAAAGCTGATACTTTATGGGATCTATATCCGTGATGCCGGTGGTGTAGCTTACCAGACTTCCGGCCGCCGAACCTCTGCCGGGCCCCACGGGAATGTCATGCTGTCTGGCATAGTTTATAAAGTCCCAGACTATGAGGAAGTAATCCACATACCCCATGGTTTTTATGACATTTAGCTCATAAGAAAGCTGGGGGCGTATCTCGTCCGCTCTGTCTTTATAGCGGCGTATCAGTCCCTCTTCGCAGAGCTTGTTGAGATAGCTCCAGGAATCATAGCCATCAGGTACATCAAAATGAGGAAGCTTTGTGTTACCAAACTCGATCGTCACCCTGCACCTGTCTGCAATAAGCTGGGTGTTTTCAATGGCCTCTTTGGCATAGGGAAAAATGGCGCGCATCTCCTCCTCGGACTTTACGTAAAACTGCCCGCCGGGGTAGCGCATTCGATCCTCGTCCTGCACCTTTTTACCTGTCTGCAGACACAGCAGCACATCATGGGCATCTGCATCCTCTGCGTTGGTATAGTGGCAGTCATTGGTCACAACAAGAGGTATACCTGTCTCCTCATGCATACGTAAAAGTGCGGAGTTTACAGTCTGCTGGTCAGCATAGCCATGATCCTGCATCTCCAGAAAATAATTGCCCTCACCAAAACAGTCACGATACCTGATGGCAACCTCTTTGGCCTGCTCATAGTCTCCCCTGACTATGGCCCTTGCAACCTCTCCTGCAAGACAGGCTGACAGGCAGATGATACCCTCATGGTATTTTTGAAGGATCTCAAAGTCAACCCTGGGCTTATAGTAAAATCCATCTATAAACCCGATGGATACTATTCGCATGAGGTTGTCGTATCCGGTGTTGTTTTCTGCCAAAAGGATCAGGTGGTAGTAGCGGTCATCGCCCTTTGAAAGCTCCCTGTCAAAACGTGACTCCGGTGCCACATACACCTCGCAGCCCAAGACCGGGTGTATGCCCTCCTTTTCGCAGGTCTTATAAAAATCTATAACCCCATACATGACTCCGTGGTCGGTGATGGCGCATGAGTCCATTCCCATGGCCTTGACCTTTTTAACGTAGTTTTCCACCTTGTTGGAACCATCCAAAAGACTGTACTGTGTATGAGTGTGAAGATGTACAAATGACATAATTTGATATCCTATCTTTTCTATAAAGCTTTATCTGACATTTAAAGCGATGCGAAAAAATCATCTGTCGCGGTGCCCTAAAAGCCCACTCATTATACCAAAATTCCTAAACACAGACAAGGCGCTGTGCATCCTTGCACAGCGCCCTTCAGGGTAACCTATTGGTTATGGTTAATACGCGTACGGCATCCACACCTCCGCTTCAGGTAGTAGAGACGAATGCTTGCCTGGCTTCGTCAGAAGCGGGGTCTTGTCCCAACAAAAAAACGGGAGGAAAAGTGCAGGTATCCTTACCTGTCGCTTTCGCACCCGTCCATGGTCCGTCCGATATTATCACCGGAGTATGCCCTCCGGTTCCTCACAATATGTATATCGGAAACCCGGGGGATATACTTTATATGGTGTATGAAAGATTCTTCGCTTCGGTGGGAGTGTCGTCAAAATCTTTGATTTTGGTAACGACACCCCTGTGATAGCA
>CAMODS010000047.1 GCA_946611525.1 uncultured Lachnospiraceae bacterium
TGCAGCCAAAGGCGCCGCGGAATGGTCTCCCAGATTTCCCGTAACTAGGATGGCATCCCCATCCTTTGCATTTTCAGCAGAGATATCCAGCCCCTCCGGCACATAGCCCACACCGGAGGTATTGATGTAGATCCCGCCGCTGCCCTCTATAACCTTGGTGTCCCCGGCAACTATAAGCACTCCCGCCTCGTCTGCCGTCTGTCTCATGGACTCAGCGATCCGTCTTAGGGAAGCCGCATCCGCACCCTCTTCAATTATAAAACCGCAGGTGATATATTTGGGCACAGCCCCCCTTGACAAAAGGTCATTTATCGTGCCGCAGATACAAAGCCTGCCGATATCCCCGTTGGGAAAAAACAACGGAGTCACCACAAAACTGTCCGTGGTGATGGCAATGGTACCGCATCCCTCCACCACTGCCGCATCCTCCATCCTGTTTAAAATGTGATTTGAAAATGCCTTTTCAAATATCTCGTGAATAAGCTCTGACGTTGCGCTTCCGCCGCTGCCATGAGCCATAGTGATCCTGTCCATACATTACTCCCTTTTCATTATCCCAAGCAAAGCAAAGGATCCTTTTTATCTTAAATTATTATACTATATATGGAAAAATTTTGTAGATTAAAAAAGGCTCTAAAGGTATAATGATCACTATAAACACGTGTCTATACACAAAAGGGGAGAGTTGTTATGAATCTTGGCATTTTACCGGATGGATCCTTAAGCTCACGGCTCAAGGGTGATCTTTATTGGAAAAAACAAAAGCTGATGCTGCGTTCTGCACAGGATTTAAAGCATCACAATCCGGCAACCGATCATTTCCTTTCAAAGTTTGAGCTGGCGTCTTCTAATGGCACTGTTTTCTTTTCATCCATTGAAGATATAAAGGATGAGCACGGCGATACAGCTACGGATCTTCCGAGGCCACAGTACAGCAACCAAATCCAGGAGCATCGTCTCAGTCCCATGGCCATTCCGGAGTATGATGAGTTCATCCCCGAAAACTATATCTCACAGATCAAAAACGCATCCCTGACCGTAAAGACCTATCATGACAATGGCCGTTTTATGGGACTATGTATCACCGGAGTTCACAGTGGATGGCTGGAGCTGGTGTGGATGTCAAATCCTGAAGGGGTCACACCGGATGAGATCATGGGGCTTATCTCTCTTATTTTAGATCGAGCCAGGGATGAGAAAAAATACAAGGGTGCTTTCGTGGAGCTTCATATGGCTCCCGAGACCGCGCAAATGGAGAATAATCTCCGTGCCTGCGGGATGCGAACCCTTCATGTAAAAAACAACCTCTACGAGCTTAGGGTAAAGGACATCGTTCCCATGGACGGTCTTTCCGCAGCCATGCAAAGGCACCAATGTCAGGTAGTCTCACATGCCGGTGAGGATGTAAAGTCTGCTCTGGAGGATATCCTGTATGAGGAAAAATCGCCTGTACCCGTGGCCTTTCCCGTTCCATGGAGCAAATGCCGGCAGGATCTGTCTTTTTTATATCATGACAAAGCTTCCGGAAGTGCCGGTCTTTTACTGGTATCGGAGATGAGTGATACACTTGTTTTTGATCTTTTGTATGGCAAGACTCCGGTGATCACCGCAGCACTTTTGGGCCATGCCATAAAGGCATCAGAGTCCCTGCTGTCACCTGACCAAAAGATTTTGATCCCAATAGTTTTGGAGGCCACCCGTCCGTTGGTTGAAAAGCTTGCTCCCACTGCCACCCGCGAAGAACTGGTGGAGGCAGTCATCAGATTTTAACAGATAACAGAAGCTCCCGGCAATGCATTGCCGGGAGTTTCTTTGAAGTATGTATTGTAAAAGAAGGAGGATCACTCTGTAAAAAGTGCCGTGGAATAATATCTGTCGCCGCTGTCGGGAAGGAGCGCCACGATCACCTTTCCCTCGTTTTCCGGACGCTTTGCAAGCTCGATAGCTCCGAAAAGAGCCGCACCTGAAGATATACCTACGGATATACCTTCTTTTTTTGCCAAAAGCTTTGCAGTGGCAAAGGCATCCTCGTTGGCAGCCTTGAAGATCTCGTCATAGACAGAAGTATTTAAAACATCGGGCACAAAGCCGGCTCCAATACCCTGGATCTTGTGTGCACCGGGCTTACCCTCGGAAAGAACCGGTGAATCGGCGGGCTCCAAAGCCACCACCTTAACATCACTATTCTGCTCTTTTAAGTATTCGCCTACACCTGTTACCGTACCGCCGGTGCCCACACCTGCAATAAAGATATCTACTTTGCCGTCTGTATCCTGCCAGATCTCAGGACCTGTGGTGGCCTTATGCACAGCAGGATTGGCAGGGTTTACAAACTGTCCCGGGATAAAGCCTCCGGGGATCTCTTCCTTGAGCTCGTTCGCCTTTTCGATAGCACCCTTCATACCCTTTGAACCCTCGGTGAGCACCAGCTCTGCTCCGTAGGCCTTTAAGATATTTCTGCGTTCCACACTCATGGTCTCAGGCATGGTAAGGATTATCCTGTAACCCTTTGCTGCAGCGATGGATGCAAGGCCGATACCGGTATTACCCGAGGTGGGTTCGATGATCACCGAGCCCTCTTTCAGCTCTCCCTTTTTCTCTGCATCCTCTATCATGGCCTTTGCGATACGATCCTTTACGCTGCCTGCAGGATTCAGATACTCAAGCTTTGCAAGAATGGTAGCCTTAAGGCCCAGTTCTTTTTCAATGTTTACAAGCTCCACTAAGGGAGTGTTTCCTATGAGATCAAGTGTCCCCTTATAGATCTTTGACATAATAAACCTTCCTTTCTATATTGCAGCAAACCCCTTTTCCAAGTCTGCTATGATATCATCAATATGCTCTGTTCCTATTGAAAGTCTGATAGTGCTCTGCTTTATCCCCTGATCCAAAAGCTCCTCTTCGGAAAGCTGTGAATGAGTGGTGGATGCGGGATGGATAACTAAAGACTTCACATCAGCTACATTTGCAAGCAGTGAGAATATCTCAAGTGCATCAATAAACTTCCAAGCCTCCTCTTTTCCTCCCTTTATGTCAAAGGTGAAAATGGAGCCTCCACCATTGGGGAAGTACCTCTCATAAAGTGCATGATCCGGATGATCCGAAAGTGATGGATGATTTACCTTTTCTACCTTTGGATGCTTGCTTAAGAACTCAACCACCTTTTTAGTATTCTCTGCATGTCTCTCAAGTCTCAAGGACAGAGTCTCCACGCCCTGAAGAAGTAAAAATGCGGAGAAGGGAGCAAGGGTGGCACCCGAATCACGAAGCAGTATGGCTCTGATATAGGTAACAAACGCTGCCGGTCCCACAACATCATAGAAGGAAACCCCGTGATAGCTGGGATTGGGATCAGCGATATTGGGATATTTTCCGCTGGCCTTCCAGTCAAACTTGCCGGCCTCAACTATGATACCACCAAGTGTGGTGCCGTGTCCACCTATAAACTTAGTAGCTGAATGGACTACGATATCTGCACCGTGCTCGATGGGACGAATGAGATACGGTGTACCAAAGGTATTGTCAATGACCAGAGGCAGCCCGTGCTTGTGTGCGATGTCTGCGATGGCATCAATGTCAGGAATATCACTGTTGGGATTGCCAAGAGTCTCAAGATAAATGGCTCTGGTATCATCCTTTATAGCACCCTCAACCTCAGAAAGATCATGTGCATCAACAAAGGTTGTGGTGATCCCGTACTGCGGAAGAGTGTGTGCCAAAAGATTGTAGGTGCCGCCATAGATGGTCTTTTGGGATACGATATGACCGCCGTTTGCTGCAAGCGCCTGTATGGTATAGGTGATGGCTGCTGCGCCTGAGGCTACTGCAAGTCCTGCGCTTCCGCCCTCTAAGGCTGCTATACGATCCTCCAAGACACCCTGGGTGGAATTTGTCAGTCTGCCGTATATGTTTCCCGGATCAGCCAGTCCGAATCTGTCTGCTGCATGCTGGCTGTTGTGGAATACATATGAAGTGGTCTGATAAATGGGAACCGCCCTTGCATCTGTGGCAGGGTCTGCCTGCTCCTGTCCTACGTGAAGCTGTAATGTTTCAAATCTGTAATCGCTCATATCCTTATCCTCCTTACTTATCCTCATCTTTTGAATCTCTATCAAATTTGATAGTCCACATCTTAAACCTTTTCGCCTACCATGTCAATAGGTTTTAATATTTTTTTTAAAAAAACAGCCGCTCCTCTTAGAGAGCGACTGCTTTATGTTTTATACACCGGTGATGATGATAACCGGTTCGCCATCGCAGCTTATGCTGCCGTGGCTTACGTCTACCAGGCTGTCATCTATGAGATTTTTGTATACTCCGTCAGGGATGCTTACCTCCACATTGGCACTTTCTCCACGCAGGGAAAATACTCCTACTGCTATACGATTTCCCTTTTCATGGACAGCTACGCAGATGTCATGACCTTTGTCAGTCATCCGGTATACGCTGTCTGCAAAGATCCCATCTCTTTTTATGGATGAAAGTCTTGCAAAAAGGCCGCTCATATCTATTCCGTCCTGCGGACTCATATCCACATCATCCTTGTCAAAAAGGCTGGGCAGATGCCTTGCCCCATACTCCTGTCCCGCATATACAAAGGTCATACCCTTTTGGAAAAAAATAAATGCCGTGTAGTTTTTCAGCGCCTTTTCATCCGGAATGAGGTAGTGCGCCCTCATCTGGTCATGGTTTTCCAAAAAACGGATCTTTACATAGTTGTCGGGATAGATGGACTCCTGCCTGTTTACAGCGGCGGCATAGTCCGAAAGGCTGCTCTTTCCCCTGATATATGAAATAAAGTCCGAATAGATGTCATAGTCATAGCTTAGGTCAAAGGCGCGGAATATCTCTCCGTCCGAATGGACTGTAACGCCCATGCCCCTGAAATGAGTAATAAACTCCGGCTCCACTGACTCTGCCAGCCAGATGCAGCCCGGGCGGACCTTTTCTACCTCTTTACGTGCTCTCTCCCAAAATGCGATGGGAACCATGGGTGCCACGTCACATCGGAAGCCGTCCACGATCCCTGCCCACTTTATCAGGGTCTTAATCTGGTAATCCCAAAGGCCCTCGTTACTGTAGTCCAGATCGATGACATCAGTCCAGTCTCCCACCCTGTTTCCGAAAGAACCGTCAGGCTTTTTGTAAAACCACTCAGGATGCTCCTGCGACAAAACCGAGTCAGGTGAGGTGTGGTTGTAGACCACATCTATGATACATTTCATGCCATTTTTATGGATGGTGTCGACGAGGCTTTTCAGATCATCCTCAGTGCCGAATTCAGGGTTGATCGATCTGTAATCACTGATGGCATAGGGTGAGCCAAGTGTTCCTTTCCTGTTTTTTACACCAATGGGATGGATGGGCATGAGATAGACGATATCAGTCCCGAGAGCCTTAATACGCGGTATATCAGACTCTAATGCCTTAAAGGTTCCCTCCTTGCTGTAATTGCGGACAAAAACCTGGTACATCATCTGGTTGCGAAGTTCCTTTTTCGTGTTGTCAGCCATATCCATACCTCCCTTATCATTAAAAACTAAGCTTTCCTGTCAATTTGAATCTTATATCAATCCCTCCTTCCGTTGGACAAATAGGAAAAGCAGCTACCCTCCGTGGAAACCATGCATGCCCCCTGTGGCGTCATGGGTGTGCACACCTTTTTGTAGAGCGGACACTCATAGGGCTTTATCTTTCCCATAAGTACCTGATCGCAGCGGCAGGCTGCATTTTTCTTGTGGTCCTCTACCAGATCCGCACTTTTTGCATCATATTTTTCGTAGCTTTTGGCAATAAGCCGCCCCGATCCAGTCACATTTCCCATACCGCGCCAGGTAGCATCAGACTGGGTAAAGTACCTGTCCGTAAGCTCCTTTGCCGCTAAGTTTCCTTCCCTTGTAACCACGCTGGGATAGTAGTTTTTTACCACGCCTTTTCCAATATTTTTTACGATGCCATAAAGGGCTATCAGAAGCTCATTCCCCTGAAAGCCTGATACCCCAAATGGGATACCGTACTTTTCGGCCAAAGGTTCAAAAATACCATAACCGGTCACCACAGACACGTGCCCGGGAGCAATGAAGCCATCAATAGGCGCACCGTTTTTTAAAAGGTGGTCGATAACCTGAGGCATTGTCTTTAGGGCTGTAAGAAGCTTAACATTTTCAATATCTTCGGCTACCAACCTGTCTATAAGCGTGGCATACACCGGTGTAGTGGTCTCAAAGCCCACCGCAGCGAAAATAAAAGTCTTTTGGGGCTGCGCCTTGGCTTTTTCAATGATATCCATGGGGGAGTAGACCATCAAAACCTCCGCCCCCTCTCCCCTGACATCGGAAAGACTCTTTTTGCTTCCCGGAACCCGGATCAGATCACCAAAGGTGGCGATTATGGTATCCGGCTCTTTTGACAGATCTATAAGCCGGTCAATGTATGAAGACGGAGTGACACACACCGGACACCCGGGACCGGAAAGGAGATGTATCCTTTCGGATAACATACCGGGGATGCCGTATTTTGCGATGGCTTCCGTATGTGATCCGCAGACCTCCATGATGTTTATGTCGTCTCCGTCATAGTTTTTCAGATAGTTTTTTATCTCATCTAACGTGATCATATGTATTACCGTTTTAAAGGATCACAGTACCTTGGCTAAAAAGCTCTGTAGGCGGTCACTCTTGGGAGACTCAAATATCTCCTCCGGAGTACCGGTCTCGATGATCTTACCGGAATCCATGAAAACTATACGCTCCGCCACCTCTCTGGCAAAGCCCATCTCGTGAGTTACCACCACCATTGTCATACCTTCCCCGGCCAACTCCTTCATAACATCCAAAACCTCTCCCACCATCTCCGGATCAAGGGCAGATGTAGGCTCATCAAAGAGCATGACCTCAGGCTCCATCATCAGTGCACGGACAATGGCGATACGTTGCTTCTGTCCGCCTGACAGCTGGTCGGGATAGGCGTCACCACGTTCAGCCAGGTTGACTCTCTCAAGAAGGCCCTTAGCCTGCTCCTTTGCCTCATCATAGCTTTTCTTTAGCACCTTTTCCGGGGCTATGGTCATGTTTTTGAGCACTGTCATATTGGGGAAAAGATTGAAGTGCTGGAACACCATACCCATCTTCTGTCTGTGGAGGTTTATATCGATCTTCGGATCGGTGATATCCACATCATCCACAAAAATATGGCCGGATGAAGGCATCTCCATAAGATTTAAGCTTCTAAGCAGGGTGGACTTTCCGGAGCCGGAAGGGCCTATGATACACACCACCTCTCCCTTTTTAATATTAATGGATACTCCGTCCAGAGCATGGATGGTGTGATCCCTGTAGTGCTTGTGGAGGTCCTCAACTCTTATCAAATATGACTCATCTTTCATTTCTGCGAAGCCTCCTTTCAAGACGTGTGTCCAGCGCCGTCAAGCCCATAACCATGACCAGGTAGATGGCTGCCACCGCCAGAAGTGGCATAAATGCCGAATAGGTACGGCTTCGTATCAGGTCGCCCATTTTTGTCAGATCCTCCACGCCTATGTAGCCCGCCACGGAGGTTTCCTTTATGAGCACGATGAACTCGTTGAAAAGTGCAGGCAGCACGTTTTTTATGACCTGGGGCACCACCACATACCTCATGGTCATATAGTAGTTCAGTCCCAGAGATCTGCCGGCCTCAAACTGTCCCTCATCTATGGACATGATACCGCCTCTGATGATCTCTGCCACGTAGGCTCCGGAATTGATACCGAAAGCGATCATGGCCACCAGGATATCATTGTTTGATGAGGCAAAGATAATGAAATAGGCTATCAAAAGCTGGACCACCGTAGGCGTACCTCTGATCACTGTAAGGTATAGCCTGCAAATGGCATTGGCAACGCGCAAAAGGTGGTAAGCTGCACCGCCACGCCTTTTCATATCCTCTCCGTTTTTGTCATAGGTGGAGCGCACTGCGGCTATAATGACACCGATGACCACACCGATGACCAGGGCAACGGATGTGATCTCCAAAGTAGCCACCACGCCCTTTAATATCATGAGCCATCTGTCGCTCTCAACAAAGTTCAGAATAAAATCAGCTTTTATTCTATCAAACATGGATCTTCCCCTTTTATATCTTATTCTTTACAAAGAAGACCTCGACAGTCGAGGTCTTCACTGGTGTAATGGTTTGGCTTTATCCCTCAGTCGGAATGTATTTCCCTACAATGGAGTCCACAGTACCGTCTGATTTCAGCTCTTCAAGTGCCTTATTGATAGCCTCCAAAAGCTTCTCCTTTTCCTTGGCAGTGCAGATGGCATATTCCTCTTCCACATAGGTTGTTTCAAGAACCTTAAGACCCTCATTTGCGGCAACATAAGCCTTGGCAGGCTCATTGTCGATGATGACACAGTCGATCTTTCCTGTAGAAAGAGCCTGGACTGCATCTGTTCCGGTCTTGAATCTGGTGATGGCGTCTTCGCCGTAATCACCGCTTGCATATATGTCGCCGGTGGTTCCCTGCTGAACACCGATACTTGTATCACTACTGAGATCATCGACTGATGCGATGCTGCTTCCCTCGGAAACTATGATGGACTGGATGCCCTTTGCATAGGTATCGGAGAAATTAACGCTCTGCTTTCTCTCGTCAGTAACTGTCATTCCGGCCATGCCCATATCATACTTGCCACTCTGGACTCCCGC
>CAMODS010000048.1 GCA_946611525.1 uncultured Lachnospiraceae bacterium
TCCATATCGGAGATACCATCTGCGGATTGGATGCGGATCCTGTGGCCATTCCCTTCCAGAAGATTTCCGAGCCCACCATTTCCATGAACTTTATGGTAAATGACTCTCCTTTTGCCGGACAGGAAGGCAAGTATGTCACTTCGAGGCATATCAGAGACCGTCTTATGAGAGAATTAAACACCGACGTGTCACTTAGGGTGGAGGATACAGACACTCCGGAGTGCTTAAAGGTTTCCGGACGTGGGGAGCTTCATCTGTCCGTTCTCATAGAAAATATGCGACGTGAGGGCTACGAGTTTGCCGTCAGTAAGGCGGAGGTTCTTTATAAAGAGGATGAAAAAGGCAAAAAGCTGGAGCCCATCGAGCGCGCCTATATAGATGTGCCCGACGAGTACACGGGCGTGGTCATTGAAAAGCTTTCCCAGAGAAAGGGAGAACTGGTAAATATGGCTCCCATTAACGGTGGCTACACCAGGATCGAGTTCAAGATCCCTTCACGTGGCCTCATAGGTTATCGGGGAGACTTTTTGACCGACACCAGAGGAAACGGTATCATCAATACCACCTTTGAAGGATATGAGCCCTACAAGGGAGATATCGCATATCGTCCCACCGGCTCACTTATTGCTTTTGAAACCGGTGAGTCAGTGACCTATGGACTATTTTCTGCCCAGGATCGCGGTACACTTTTTATAGGACCCGGTGAAAGGGTTTACGGAGGCATGGTCATCGGACAGTGTTCCAGAAACGAGGACATAGAGCTTAATGTATGTAAGAAAAAGCATCTGACCAATACCAGGTCATCCTCGGCAGACGAGGCACTTACCCTGGTTCCGCCCCGGATCTTAAGCCTTGAGCAGGCGCTTGATTTTATTGAGACAGACGAGCTTTTGGAGGTTACTCCCGAAAGCCTGCGGATACGAAAGAGGATACTGGATCCGACACTCAGAAAGAGAGCAAATTTCAACAGGAATAACCAGTAATAAAAAGGCGTACCGCAGAACATGCCGGGTACGCCTCTTTGTTTGCCTTATTTTTAAATATTTGGTATAATAACGAGAAGTTTTGGTGTGGCAGGATGTATGCATATCCTGCGCAGGAGGGATCCAATGGAACAGGGAATAATACAGGTATACTACGGCGAGGGCAAGGGCAAGACATCAGCAGCCTTAGGTAACGCCATTCGCCGCGCCAGTTCAGGCGCCAGTGTATATCTTATCACTTTTTTAAAGGGCCAGCTCAATTCCGATTTTTTATCCAGACTCGAGCCCGAGGTAAAGTGTTTCAGATTTGAGAGAGCCTATTGTGCGTACAGTGAGCTCAATGAAGAGGAGAAAAAAGAGGAGCGGGTCAATATAGTCAACGGACTTAGTTTTGCAAAAAAAGCACTTACTACCGGTGAGTGTGATATACTTATACTTGATGAGATACTTGGAGCCTGTGCAGAGGGCGTAGTCCCTGCAGAGGATGTGATAGAGACTCTAAAGGCCAGATCACCTTTTGCCACGGTTATCATGACCGGCAGAAAGCTGCCGGATGAGCTTCGCGAAGTGGCTGATCAGGTTTTAAAGATTGTACCGGAAAAGGAGCCGGAGGCTCCGCCGGCATAGGGTATGATTTGTAAAAGGAGGTAGAAAATGCCTATTTTTAAGGGGGCTGGTGTAGCCATTGTTACACCCATGAAGGAAAACCTGGATGTGGATTTTGATAAGCTCGAGGAGATCATCAACTTCCAGATCGATAACGGTACGGATGCCATCATCATCGCAGGCACCACAGGTGAGAGTGCCACTCTTACCATGGAGGAGCACAGGGCGGTGATTAAGGCTGCAGTCGAGTTTGTAAAGGGCCGTGTTCCTGTAGTGGCCGGCACGGGCTCTAATTCCACACGTACTGCCATCCGCCATACACACGAGGCAGAAGAGGATGGAGCAGATGCACTGCTTATCGTCTCACCCTATTACAACAAGGCTACTCAAAAGGGACTTATACGCCACTACAGCATGATCGCTGATGAGACAAAGCTTCCCATCATTTTATACAACGTACCCAGCCGTACCGGATGCAACATCGCTCCGGAGACTGTGGCAGAGCTGGTTAGCACAAAGGATAATATCGTAGGTTTAAAGGAGGCTACCGGTAACATGGCCCAGGCGTCCAAGACCATGGCGCTTTGTGACGGTAAGCTTGAGCTCTATTCCGGTGAGGACGGTCTGGTGGTGCCCCTTTTATCCATAGGTGGTATCGGAGTTATTTCCGTTATCAGCAATGTTGCTCCCCGTCAGACCCACGATATGGTCATGAAGTTTTTGGATGGAGACGTAGAAGGTGCCAGACAGATGCAGCTTAAGTCACTCAGGCTGGTGGACGCTCTTTTCTCAGAGGTCAATCCAATTCCTGTAAAGCATGCCATGAAGCTTTTGGGCAAGGATGTAGGACCTCTTCGCCCGCCTCTTTGTGAGATGGAGCCGGCTCACCTTGAGGAGCTTAGATCTGCCATGCAGGAATTTGGATTAATATAATTTTATGAATGTCATCCCACCCTAAGCGGAGGATATCTGCTTTGGGTGGGGTGGCATTTTGCTAATAAGGAGGACGATATGCATTTATGTCAGAATATTAAAAATGAGGGCTACGGTGGGAGGATCAGGGTCCTTTTGCACGGCTGCAACGGTCATATGGGACGTGCGGTTTCTGAGATCGTGGGGAATGAAGATACCATGGAGATCGTAGCCGGAGTGGATCCCTATACAGGAGTGGACAACGTATATCCGGTTTTTGAGTCCATTGACAAGTGTGACGTGGAGGCAGATGTGGTCATAGACTTCTCAAGCGCATCGGCAGTTGACGGCCTATTGGATTATTGTGAGAGCAAAAAGCTTCCTGTAGTCTTGTGCTCTACCGGACTTTCTGACGAGCAGCAGATCAGGGCCAATGAGATTTCTGAGAATACAGCGGTGCTAAGATCCGGCAACATGTCTTTGGGCATAAATACTCTGGTTGATGTTTTGAACAAGGCTGCCAAGATTTTTGCGGATGCGGGCTTTGACATAGAAATAGTGGAAAAGCATCACAATCGCAAGCTCGATGCTCCCAGCGGTACGGCACTTATGCTGGCGGATGCTGCCAATGATGCTGCGGGCGGAGATTATGAGTACGTGTATGACCGCCACGACAGAAGGGAAAAGAGGCCGAAAAAAGAGATCGGCATATCGGCAGTAAGAGGTGGCACCATTGTGGGAGACCATGATGTTATATTTGCGGGTGAGGACGAGGTCATCACTTTTTCTCACAGGGCTTATTCAAGGAGCGTATTTGCCAAGGGTGCTGTGGAGGCGGCGAAGTTTTTAGCATACAGACAAAGCGGCATGTATGACATGTCAGACGTTATTGCTGCGAAATAATATAAAAAAGTCAAGCAGGCATCAATCTCTTTGTTGAGACAGGCGGCTTTGCCATAGAACTATATTGAAGGCAGGCTTATCTATAAGCATGGATATGAGATGACCATGCCCTTAGATGACGCGGCTCTAAAGGATGTGGTGAAAACCTTGGCAGAGGCACGTCAGTAGTTACAGATGAAAAGGAGTAGGCCTTTGGTCTACTCCTTAAAATTTTCAAGTTTTTTTCTGATCTTTTTTTTACGGGCTTCCCTGCGACTGAGTATCTCCTTCCAGATCTCGGGATGGAAGAGGATGATGATGGGGAAGAGCTCAAGTCTTCCGGCCAGCATATCTATCATAAGAACGATCTTTGACAGATTGGAAAAGCCGTCAAAATTCTGTGTGGGTCCAACACCTTCAAGCCCGGGCCCGATATTGTTGAAGGTGGCTACCACAGCGGTAAAGTTGGTCTGCATGCTCTTGTCATCAAGTGAGATAATGAGTATGGAACAGACAAATATCAGTATATACACATTCAAGAAAACGTTGGTTGAACGCAGTACATCATGAGCCAGAGGTTTATTGTCAATGGTTATCTTTTTGATGCTCTTGGGGTGGATATAGGAATCTGCCTCTTTAAAAAGAGCTTTAAAAAAGATGATGAACCTGGATACCTTTATGCCACCGCCGGTGCTGCCGGCGCAGGCTCCGATGAACATGAGTATCACAAGTATGGTCTTTGAAAAGGCGGGCCATGTATCAAAGTCCACCGTGGAAAAACCGGTAGTGGTGATAATGGAACCTACCTGGAAAGCACTTTTTGTAATAGCATCAAAGATACCCGTGCACTGACTCAGGATGTTTATGGAAATAGCTGCTACAGCCACAAATATCACTATGAAATAGGTTCTTACCTCCTCAATGGCAAAAGCTTTTTTAAACTCTTTTTCCTGGAGATAATAGTAGGCGTTAAAGTTTACTCCAAAGAGGATCATAAAGATGGTTACGATCCACTGTATGGGAACTGAGTAATCCCCGATACTGTTGACCTTGATGCCGTAGCCTCCTGTCCCGGCTGTGCCAAAGGCGGTACAGATGGCGTCAAATATGGGCATCTGTGCAAAAACCAGTGCTGCAAACTCGAACATGGTCATGCAGATATAAATGGTGTATAAGATGCTGGCGGTGGTCTTCATCTTTGGCGCCAGCTTACCCACAGAGGGCCCCGGGCTTTCCGCACGCATGAGGTTGATACTTCCGCCTCCGCTCATGGGAATGATGGCAAGCAGGAATACCAGCACGCCCATGCCGCCGATCCAGTGTGTGAAGCTGCGCCACAAAAGAGAGGCGTGTGAAAGTTCTTCAACATTTTCGATGATGGACGCTCCTGTGGTGGTAAAGCCTGATATAGTTTCAAAAAGTGCATTAATAAAGTGTGGGATTTCGCCGGTCAATACAAAGGGGATGGCGCCGAAAAACGAGAGCACTATCCAGCTTAGTGAAGTAGAAATGCAGCCTTCCTTTAAATAAAACACTGAGTCCTTTGGCTTTCTTGTGGTAAGCAGACTGCCTACGGCAAGGCAGATAAGGGAAACGATGAGATAGGACTTCCCAACACTCTCGCGATAAATGATGGCAGTGAGAAAAGGTGCCAGTAAAAGTATGCCTTCGATCTTTATGACTGCCCCAAGGACATATCTGATGATACCTCTGTTCATACGCCCTCCTAAGCCAAAATATCCGAAATGTCGTTAAAGCCGGAGTGAGTGGTGACGATCAGCACAGTATCTCCTACCTCTATGGTATCGCTTCCTGTAGGGAAGATGATCTCGCCATGACGACTGATAAATGTGATCATGAGATGATCCTTTAGGGAAAGCTGGGATATAGGCTTGCCTGTAAGCTCTGAGGCATGATCCACTCTAAACTCGATGGCTTCTGCCCGATCCTCGTACAGGTGGTAAAGGGTCTCAATATTGGAGTCCATGGAAGCGCGCTTAGCTCGGGCATAGGCCACGATAGCTTCCGATGTGATGAGCCTGGGAAAAACCACGGAGCCCAGATCCAGATGGCTTATAACATTTAAAAATGAAAAACGGTTAACCTTTGTGACAACCTTTGAGTCGGATACGTCCTTGGCGTGAAGTGTCAAAAGGATGTTTTCCTCATCTATACCTGTAAGAGGCACAAAGGAATCGATGGTCTCAATGCCCTCTTCCTTTAAAAGCTCTGAATCTGTGCCGTCGCCATTTATGATGATAGCCTCGGGTAAAAGGAGGCTAAGCTCTTCGCAACGCTTTTTGTTCCACTCTATGATCTTTACGTGGATGCCGGCTCGGATGAGCTGGCGGCCTAAATAGTAGGAGGCCTTGCCGCCGCCAACTATCATGCAGTCATGTACCTGATGGGTTTCTATGCCAAGTGCCTTGAAGCATTGACGTCCTGTCTTTCTGGGTGATACGAAGGAGACGATGTCTCCCGTTTTAAATACGAAGCTACCGTTAGGGATGATCACTTCCGACCCACGTTCAACTGCGGAAAAGAGCATTTTTTGCTTGGTGGATCTGGAAAACTCCATGACACTTTTGCCCGTCAGATGGCAGCCATCGGGGACCTTAAACTTTATAAGCTCAGCCTCGCCGTTTGCAAAGGGATTGACCTCAAGGGCGGAGGGCAGATAGAGTATGCGGGCAATATCCATGGCCGCCTCATACTCGGGATTGATGATCATTGCCAGACCCAGCTTTTCCCTGAGGTAATTGATCTCGGCGCTGTAGTCGGGGGTGCGTACCCTTGCGATGGCTGAGCAGTCTGCCACCTGCTTTGCAATGGTGCAGCACAGGAGGTTGAGCTCATCGGAGTCTGTCACTGCGATCAAAAGGTCGGTTTCATCGATGCCTGCTTCCTTTTGAACACTGTAGCTGGCTCCGTTGCCCACGATGCCCATGACATCGTACATGTTGGTCATCTCACCGATCTTTTCGGCGTTTTTATCGATAAGTGTCAGATCATTACCCTCATTTGAGAGCTGCTCGACCAATGTGACACCCACTTTTCCGCAGCCCACGATGATGATCTTAAGTGGCGCTGCGGTAGGTATATGCTTTGCTTTAAATCCAAACATTTTTTAATTCCTTACATTATAAAATCAAACCGCCTGACTTCTTTTCGTGTCAGGCGGTTTTATTATAGCACTTTTTAGATATTTTTAAAGGGATGTATCGATTCTTCTGTAAATCTTTTGTGTATTCTTCTCCAGATCCTTTAAGAAGTCTGAATTCGCAAGTTTATCGCCATAGGTGGAAAGCTTGATATTATCAACTGCAGATGCGGAAATCTTCATGTATCCTTTGCTGTCAAAAGTGACTCCGAGCTGATCCAGTTCATCTGAGTATTTGGAAGCGATGCTTTTCATATTCTTTGAAAGCTTTTTAATGTCGTTGTTTGAAGAACTTTTACCGGAATCCAAGCTGTAGTTATAAGTGTCGGCAAAGGCCTTTAGGGTGTTGTAAAACTTGGATTTACCAAAGACGCTGTCGGTATCCTTTGATGAAACCTTTTTGGCATCTTCATATTTATAATTGCGGAGAGCTCTAATGCCGCGCTTTAACGCAGAGGTATCAGCCCCGGAGAGCTTTCCACCGGAGACATCGCTGCGGTTTGCCATCTTGGACAGCTCTTTATTCGCTTTGTAATTGTCCCTCAAATACCAGTTGTTGGTAACGGAAAAGTTGCTCATACGGACATCCTCTTTGATGCGTGGTTTCACTTCATTAGTTATATCGGAGAAAAGTAAAGAAAACTTAATCAAAAAGTGTTATAATCCATAATATCGTCTGCTGTTGTTGTAAAAAGAGGAGAAACCATATGCAAAACGAAAAGGTTATAGTCATCGATTTCGGTGGACAGTACAACCAACTGGTGGCACGTCGTGTGCGTGAATGCAACGTGTACTGTGAGATTTATTCTTACCGTACACCACTTTCAGAGATCGCGGCCATGAAGCCCAAGGGGATAATACTTACCGGCGGGCCGAATTCGGTTTATGAAGAAGGAGCGCAAAGCTGCTCGGATGAGCTTTTTAAGCTTGGTATCCCGGTGCTGGGTCTCTGCTACGGCGCACAGCTTATGATGCAGGTACTTGGCGGCAAGGTGGAGCGTGCCTCTGCCCGTGAATATGGAAAGACAAAGACATATTTTGATCTGGCATCAGAGATGTTTTCCGGCATCCCTGCCGAGTCGGTAGTATGGATGAGCCATTTTGATTATATTTCAAAAATGGCAGAAGGCTTTAAGTCGGTGGCACATACTGACAACTGCCCGGTAGCCGCGGCGGAGAATGTATCTGCCGGCCTGTATGCGATCCAGTTCCATCCGGAGGTTTTGCATACTGAATACGGTAAGGATATTTTATATAATTTCGTTCGGGGCATCTGCGGGTGTGCAGGTGACTGGCGGATGGACTCTTTTGTGGAAAGTCAGGTTCGTGCGATCAAAAAAAAGGTGGGCGATGGCAAGGTGCTTTTGGCTTTGTCCGGTGGTGTGGACTCCTCTGTTTTAGCTGCGCTTTTGGCTCGGGCCATCGGAAATCAGCTGACCTGTGTTTTTGTAGATCATGGCCTGCTCCGCAAAAATGAAGGTGACGAAGTGGCGGCTGTTTTCGGACCGGACGGAGACTTTGACATCAATTTTGTTCGTGTCAATGCACAGGATCGTTATTATAAAAAGCTTGCCGGAGTGACAGAGCCGGAGAAAAAGAGAAAGATCATCGGCGAGGAGTTTATCCGTGTCTTTGAAGAAGAAGCAAAAAAGATCGGTGCTGTTGATTTTCTGGCACAGGGTACGATCTATCCGGATGTGGTGGAGTCGGGTCTCGGCGGTGAGTCAGCCGTGATAAAGTCCCACCACAATGTAGGAGGTCTGCCTGATTTTGTTGACTTTAAGGAGATCATAGAGCCCCTTCGTGATCTTTTCAAGGATGAAGTAAGAAAGGCCGGACTCGAACTGGGACTGCCGGAGTATCTGGTATTCCGCCAGCCCTTCCCCGGACCGGGACTTGGTATCCGTATCATAGGTGATGTAACTGCCGAAAAGGTACGCATAGTTCAGGATGCTGACGCCATTTATCGTGAGGAGATCGCACGGGAAGCAGAAGAGTGGAAGAAAGAAAACGGTATCAGCGGTGCAGGCCG
>CAMODS010000049.1 GCA_946611525.1 uncultured Lachnospiraceae bacterium
CATAGAGGAAAAAAACAGGCGCCTTTCGGAGCTTAAAAACGAAAAGGCCAGGCTTTTGGATACCATAGCCAAAAGGAGCAAAAGAGAGCAGGATCTGGCCATATACAAGAGGAACCAGGAGGATATTGGCAAGGACCAAAAAGAGCTGGCACTTTTGGATGATTTCTTTGCTGCCGGGATACCTGATGAGGAGACACTTTCTGAAATCAGGGAAAAGCAAAAGAGCTTAGAGACTCTAAGGGGGCGTTTTGAAGAGATACTTCGTACCCAGCCCAACCGCACGGACGCCATGAAGCTGGAGTCGCTCTTTGACGAAAGGGAGCTTTCCGAGGAACAGATCGATGCATATGCCGCAGATGCGGAACGTATCAGGGAGCTTAGGCTTTCCGCGGAGCACAATCAGATGCCGGAGGCTGAAAAACAGCAGCTGGCCGAGCTTTCTTTTTATTTTTCAAAAAAGCTTCCTACCAGTGAGGAGCTCGAAACTGTGATGGCGCGTTCCAACGAACTTTCCAGGCTTGAGGGTGAGCTGGCGGTTAAGGAGGCAGCTGTTGCAACGGCGCAGGAGGAGGCCGATGAGGTAAAGGGAGAAAAGGTTTCATCCGGGGCTACTGTTCCCACGCTTTTGATGGTCTTAGGTATTGTATGTGCCCTGGCGGCAGCCATGTTTATCTTCTACGTGAGTGATAGTAACGGTATCATCATCGGGACCATTTTCGGAGCGGCGGCGGCCATTTTTGTCATGACATCCATAGTGACAAACATCCACAGAAAGAGGGTGCAAAAGCTGCGGGCTTCTGCCGTTGGAGAGAGACTGCTTCAGGCAGAAGAGGAGCTTTCCGCCACCCGGGCTGCCAGGCAGCAGGTGCTTGATGAAATAAAGCTGTTTTTGGATGACTATCTGGTAAGGGCATCTGACAGCTATCATCAGATGATACAGGAGATCCAGAACAAGGCAGTTTTATACCAGCACCTTTTGGATGAGGAGAAAAAGTACGTGGAGCTCAATTCCGCCGGTACGGAGGAGCTTTCCGCCAAGCAGCTTACACTTTACACTGCTCTTTCACACTACGCTTTTGTCTACGGAACCGATCTTTATACGGAGCAAAATGAGGTGGAGCTGGTTCAGGATCTGCGCCGTGACTGCGAGACCTACGGAGTGTATCGAAAAAACAAAGAACTGCTTTCCGATGTGGAAAAACAGCAGAACGAGCTGGAGGCTGAGATAACCGAGTTTTTGAGCCGTTTTCCCGGTACGGAGGAGGAACCCGTGACGGTGGAGCTTATAGCCCAAAACTCTGCAGAATACACCAGGCTTTCAGAGCATGTGGCCCATCTTAATGAGGAGATGAAACAGCTTGATATAACTGAGCTTCCGGAGGATGAAAAAACCGTGGAGGATCTCCAGGAGGAGCAGGCTGCCATGGACGAGGAGATGGATGAGATATCCGGGCAGCTGGTCCGGGACAACGAGGATCTTTTGCATATAGCTCAGGAGCTGGAGGAATGCGAGGAAGAGCAGGACAGACTGCCTTCGCTTTTGGAAGAAAAGGCCCGTATGGAGGAAAAGGTGGAGTGCTACGACGAAGCCATCAAGTATCTGTACCAGGCCAGAGACCAGTTTTTAGGCAGATACATGGGACCCTTAAGACGCGGATTAAAGGAATATCTGTCCAGGCTGTACAGTGACAGTGATGCTTCACTTATCGCTAAAAACTTTTCGTTGGATATGGACCTTAAGATACACTATACCCACCAGGGCAGTACCAAGGATGTGGCATATCTGTCACGGGGATACCGGGATCTGGCTGCATTTTGTTCCAGGATGGCACTAATAGACGTGCTGTATCCGAAAGATAAGCCGGTAGCGATCCTCGACGATCCCTTTACGGATCTGGATGAGGAAAAGATATCGGCAGCGCTTGAGCTGATACGTCAGACATCAGGCGAGAGGCAGCTTTTATACTTTACCTGCCATAAAAGTCGTATGCCATAAATGAACATTAATATGAGATTGTATAGCTCATTTTCTTAAAAAAGTGCTACAATCTTTTTGCGTGAAAAGGATACTTCGCTACGCTCAGTATGACGGAGAAAATGGCATGTCATTCTAAGCAGCGAAGCGACGAATATTCTTACAGGAGGTGGTGCTTTTTATGACACTGGCACAAATTTTAGCAATAATCATATTCGTGGTGATGTTCGTACTCATCATAATGGACAAGATCCCGCGTCATTACGTTACTTTGACCTGCGCGCTGCTTACCATAGTCTTTGTATTCGGACTGGCTATGCGTGATCCGGCTGCGATATGGGAGGCTTTAAACCTTAAGACATTTGCCAGTCTTTCGTTCTGGCATGCCAGTGGCGGCCCTTCGGAGAGCGTCGGCATAAACTGGGAGACCATAGTGTTTATCGCGGGCATGATGATCATGGTTGAGGGTATGGCCCATTCCGGCTTCTTCCGCTGGCTATGCATGAAGCTGGCCAGACTGGTGCATTACAAAAAGTTGGCGCTTTTTATTTCATTCATGGTGCTGTCATCAGTTTTGGCTATGTTCATCGACTCCATTACGGTAATACTTTTCCTGGTGGCGGTGACCATAGAGCTGTCCCAACTTTTGGAGTTTGACCCCATTCCCATGATCATGACGGAGATCTTTTGTGCGAACCTCGGCGGTTCGGCAACCATGTGCGGAGATCCCCCCAACATCATCATCGGAACATCACTGGGCATGAGCTTCTTTGACTTTTTGTCACATACAGGTGTGGCAGCAGGTATCAGCCTGATCTTTATCATTTTGTATTTCACCCTGGTGTTCCACAAGGAGTTTAGAAAGCCCTCCACCGTGGACATCAGCAAGCTGCCCACTCCCGAGTCGGCCATAGTAAACAAGACCGATTTCATAAAGAGCACATTGATCTTTGCTCTTGCAGTTGTACTTCTGGTATCACATTCGGCTACCGGACTTACGGTTTCCTTTATCGGAGTCCTTATCGCAGTGCTTACTTTAGCCGCCAATGCGTCCCAGATTAAAAAGATCATCCGTGGTGTGGACTATGTGACACTTACATTTTTCATTGGTCTTTTCGTAGTGGTATCCGGACTGGAGCAGACCGGAGTTCTGAACGTGATAGCAGACTTTATCAGTTCCGTATGTAACGGCAACCAGGGCATGATCGTATCCGTGATACTCTGGATATCAGGTGCGGCTTCTGCATTTGTGGACAACATCCCCTTTGCTGCCACCATGGTTCCCGTGGTAAAGGAGCTTGCTTCATTAAACAATATGCCCGTACAAGTACTGGCATACACCCTGGCTATCGGTTGTGATGTGGGTGGTAGTGCTACTCCCATCGGTGCTTCCGCAAATGTTGTGGGTATATCCACTGCAGAAGGCTCAGGACATCACATCAGCTGGGGCCGTTACTGCCGGGATGTAGTTCCCGCAACGGTCATCGTACTGGTGATCTCAAACCTCTATCTCTTCATGAGATATCTTTAAAACAAGAATCCTTTTGGCCTGCTGCATTTTGTGGCAGGTCATTGTGATTTACGAAAGATATAAGGAGTGAATATGCCCGGATTCAGATCACATTATTTTTTCGGAAAGATAAACTTTGACGAGCTTTATGACAACGGACTACCCCGGTGTATAAAAGACCACCCCACTGTTTTTTATTTGGGGCAGCAGGGGCCGGATATCTTTTTTTATTCTCCACAGGCTCATCTTTTATACAAGAAAAATATCGGAATGGCCATGCACTCCTCAAATGTTAATCTGATGTTTGAGGGCCTTTTACATGCCCTTAAAAATATGACAGAAGATGTGGATATAGCACGTGCATATATCATGGGGTTTATGGGGCATTATACCCTTGATACCCACTGCCACCCCTATATCAGCTGGAGACAGAAAAAGCTGGAATATGCCGGCCGCTTTTCCGAGAGCTTCGGAGTACATGTGCTTTTGGAGACTGATATAGACAATGACAATGTACACCACTTTTTAAACAAAAAGCCGTCAGAGTTTAACCACTATGATACTATCCGGGTGACAAGGCGTGAGAGGGATGCGGTGGCCCGGCTTTTGACAGATGCCATAAATTATGCATTCCCCGGACAGAACCAAAAGATGAAACATGTGAAAAGTGCCATTACTTTTTCCAGAAAGCTTTTTCACATGATAAATGATAAGCACGGATTTAAAAAGAGTTTGGGGATCGGCTTTGACAAGCTTTTTTTCCATCATATATTTCTTTCGGCGGTCATATTAAACGACGACAGACATACCTACGATGATCCATGCAATATGGACCATGTCACCTGGGTGAACCCCTGGGATGAAAGCATAAGCTCCAACAAGGATTTTTATGAGCTGATGGAGGATGCGAAGGAGGCATATCAGAGGCGGATAAAGATGTTTGAGGATGGTGATGATGCCGGACTGTTAGCAGACCTTGGTGACAACAGCTATGACAGCGGTCTGGATTGGCGCCGAACCCTTGAGATATCAAAAGCTGCAGGGATATAGATTCATTGTAGCAGCGGAGGACGCTTTATAGTATAATACCCATATATTTTAAAAAAAGGAGAGAGAAAATGGCAGACTTACCTATAGTAACGATCGAGATGGAGAATGGCAGCATCATAAAGGCTGAGCTCTATCCCGAGATAGCACCCAATACAGTAAACAACTTTATCTCCCTTATCAAAAAGGGCTTTTATGACGGGGTGTGCTTTCACCGCGTGATCAGGGGATTTATGCTCCAGGGAGGAGATCCCCAGGGTAACGGCACCGGTGGTCCCGGATATTCCATCAGGGGAGAGTTTACTCACAATGGATTTAAAAATGATCTCAAGCATGAGCCGGGGGTTCTTTCCATGGCTCGCACCATGATCCCCGATTCCGCAGGCAGCCAGTTTTTTATCATGCACAAGACATCACCTCATCTGGATGGTGAGTACGCTGCCTTTGGAAAGGTGATAGATGGCATGGACGTAGTAAACGCCATAGCTGAGACAGAGACTGATTTTTCTGACAGGCCTACGACTCCCCAGGTCATGAGATCTGTTACCGTGGATACCTTTGGAGTGGAATACCCCGAGCCTGAGACAGTATAGCTTAAATGGAATGTAGCTACTCTGTCATTCTGAGCGAAGCGAAGAATCTTTGAGGTGATTTATGAACTATATAATGGATGTTTTTCAGGAGGGCATGACTATGAATCCCTGGATGATAACATGGTTGATCTTGGCAGTGGTTACTCTCGGAGTAGAGCTTATGACGGTTGGTCTTACTTCCATCTGGCTTACGGGAGGGGCTCTGGCCGCTTTGCTCGCCAATGCGCTCCATGCTCCGGTGTGGCTTCAGGTAGTGATATTTTTCGTGGTCACCTTTGGGCTTTTGTACTTTACCAGACCCTGGGCCATAAAGTATCTCAACAACAAGCGCACCCGGACCAACTACGAGGAGACCATAGGTCGTGAGGTTCGTGTGATACAGCGGGTGGACAATCACGCCGACACCGGCAGAGCTATTTATAACGGAATGGAATGGACGGCCAGAGCCCTCAATGAGGACGAGACCTTTGAAGAGGGGACCCTGGCTATAGTGGCCAATGTGGTGGGAGTAAAGCTCATCCTAAAGAGAAAGGAAGCTCCCCAGGACGTAGGCCTCATTACCGAAGAAAAGGAAGGCGAAGCATCTGTGGGACAGCCTGAACCCATGCCTGTTCCGGAGCGAAGCCTGTAGATATTGGATATGAAAAAGAAGATCGGAGTATTACTGGGGATATTTGCCATAGCTTTTGTCACTGTCGCATTTTTGGCATTCTGTTATTTCGGCAATTACTATTCCTATGGCAGCCATGCAAAAAAAGCTATGCGGGGAACTGATACCGTCAAGGTAAAAGATGAGGATGGTATCATTTTCTTTGACGGCCCGGGCGACCAAAAGGCAATGATATTTTATCCGGGAGCCAGGGTGGCAACCGAGGCATACGCACCTTTGATGCTCAGACTGGCAGAGGGAGGTATGGATACGTTTTTGGTGGACATGCCCCTTCATTTTGCAAACTTTGGCTCAGAAAGAGCATCGGAGGTTTTGGCCAAGTATTCCTATGACGAGTTTATCATAGGTGGCCATTCTCTTGGAGGGGTGGTGGCTTCGCAGTATTTGTCAGAGCATCCGGATAAGCTTTCGGGAATAGTTCTTTTGGCATCTTACCCTACGGTAAAGATCCCGGATGATAAAAAGTTCCTGTCGGTATTGGGAAGCAGTGACGGAGTCATAAGTGCCAAAAGGTACGAGGAAAGCAAGCAGTACTGGCCCAAAGACAACAGCCATGACTATCTGATCTTTGGGGGCAACCATTCCGGTTTTGGTAATTATGGAAAGCAGGATGGAGACAAGGATGCCTCTATACGCAACAAGACCCAGTGGCGGCAGACAGCGTCGGCTATACTGGAGTATATGTAGTTTATGATGTAATGGACACCGGGCATGAAGCCCGGTGTTTTAGGTTTTAGGAGCATAGCGAGTTAATAGGTGATTTAGTCGTTTAAAGTGTTAAATAAAAAAAGCTTGACATATAGTATCTGAAAAAATATAATTTTTTCTTAGAGAGAGGGTATTATTTAGATCATGTCATGGATAAACAAGGGCGTTTTATCTGCGGGGCAGGTATGACGGCCTTTTCTCTTTTTTAGGCAGATCATACCCCAAATCTATAATTAACAGGAGGAAACACCAATGAAGAAAAAAATCGTATCACTGGTACTCGCATCTGTGATGGCTATAGGTCTTATGGCATGCGGTGGCGGATCAGGCAGTGCACCTGCTGACGGATCTGCAGACGCAGGCACAGATGCAGCTGCAGGAGCTTCGGCATCAGGCAGCGACCTAAATATCATGCTGGAGACACCCGTTGAGTCCCTGGATCCCCAGGAAGCTACCGACGGTACATCCTTTGAGGTCATCGCTGACTTTACCGACGGCCTTATGCAGATGGATGCTGACGGCCAGGCAGTAAATGCCATCGCTGAGTCATATGAGCTTTCAGATGACGATCTTACATGGACTTTCAAGCTTCGTGAGGATGCTGTATGGTCAAACGGCACACCCGTTACTGCAGCAGACTTTGTATTCGGATGGCAGAGAGCGGTTGATCCCGCTGTTGCATCAGAGTACAGCTACATGCTTTCTGACATCGGTCAGATCAAAAATGCAGCAGCAATCATTGCAGGCGAGAAGGACAAGTCCGAACTTGGCGTAACTGCTGAGGATGAACACACACTTAAGGTAGAGCTTGAGGCTCCCGTTTCTTACTTCTTAAGCCTCATGTACTTCCCTACCTTCTATCCGGTAAATGAGGAGTTCTTTAACAGCTGTGGAGATTCCTATGCTACATCTCCCGACACACTTCTTTCAAACGGTGCATTTATCGTGGATGATTACGAGCCTGCAGCTACAGCATTCCACCTCACAAAGAATGCTGACTACTATGATGCAGGTATCGTATCCCTTTCCGGCCTTAACTACCAGGTCATCCAGGATTCACAGCAGGCTCTTATGTCCTATCAGAGCGGCGATCTGGATATGACTCTTGTAAATGGTGAGCAGGTTGACCAGGTAAAGGATGACCCCGCTTTCCAGGCTATCGGTGCAGGATACCTCTGGTATGTATCACCCAACATGAGTGCAGTACCCGAGCTTGACAACTTAAATATCCGCTATGCTCTTACATTTGCCATCGATCGTGATGCCATTGCCGAGAACGTACTTAAGGATGGTTCAGCTCCCACATACACAGCAGTACCTCCTCAGTTCGCAGCAGGTCCCGATGGATCCGACTTCTCCGAGGATCAGACAAAGTTTGCTGATGTATGTGCATTCGATTCCGCAAAGGCTGCTGATTACTGGAAGAAGGGTCTTGAGGAGCTTGGCGTATCCGAGATCTCTGTAGAGATGGTAGTTGACGCAGATGACGCTCCCCAGAAGGTTGCTCAGGTTCTTAAGGAGCAGTGGGAGAATACACTTCCCGGCTTTACGGTTGATCTTAGGGTAGAGCCTAAAAAGCAGCGTGTTCAGGATATGCAGGATGGTAACTTTGAGCTTGGTCTTACACGTTGGGGACCTGACTACGCAGATCCTATGACATATCTTGGCATGTGGATCACCGACAACAGCAACAACTACGGTTTGTGGTCAAATGCCGAGTATGACAAGATCATTGAGGAGTGCACCACAGGCGAGATCGCTACCGATGCCGAGAAGCGTTGGGAAAAGCTTTTCGATGCTGAAAAGATCGCCATGGATGAGGCAGTTATCTTCCCTCTTTATACTCAGTGCAATGCTGAGATGATATCCACAAGCGTAACAGGCGTGGAGCATCACCCTGTAGCACTTAACCGTGTATACAAGAGAGCTGCAAAGCAGTAAAAGATTCTTCGCTTCGCTCAGAATGACATGGGGGCTGGGCCTTCTGCCATTATGGGGGCGGGGCCTCATGTCATTCTGAGGGC
>CAMODS010000050.1 GCA_946611525.1 uncultured Lachnospiraceae bacterium
ATCATCCCACGGTTAAGCTCATCGAGCCTGTCCACCAAGCCATATTCGTCAAGCTTTATCCTGTTTGCGGTAAAGGTAGGGGCATATAAAACCTGTGTGCCGGCCTGGATATACCGCTTCTGAAGCTCTACCATGGCCTCCTGATGTTCATATATCCACAGTTCAGGACACACGCCGGTGGGAAGTCCCGCCTTCTGCAGATTTGTCCCCGTAGCACCATCCAAAATAAGCGGATGTTTTTCAATTAAACTGTATAACTTCTTTTTATCCATAATTACAAAAGAGATTCTTCGCTTCGCTCAGAATGACAAATAAAACTCAGAATGACAAAACAATAACATTTATGGTTGCCGGCAAATATACTGTCAGTACATGAAGCCAAAAGTATCAACGGAAGTACTCTACACCGGCCTCAAAGATATGCATATCCTGCTGTCCGTAGATATTTATGGCAACACCATCCCCTATGCGCTCACTATGGCACATCTTTCCGAGGATCCGCCCGTCCGGACTGGTAATACCCTCAATGGCCATATATGAACCATTGATATTCCACTCCTCGTCCATGGTGGGATATCCGGCCTCATCAACATACTGTGTAGCCACCTGTCCATTGGCAAAAAGCTTATCCAGCCACTCCTTAGGAGCCACAAACCGTCCCTCACCATGCGACGCGGGAATATCATATACACTGCCCAAAGGAGCCTTTTTTAGCCAGGGGGATTTGTTGGAAACCACCTTGGTATGGGCCATCTTTGAGATATGTCGTCCGATGACGTTGTATGTCAATGTAGGAGAAGTCTCATCCTGTGTACGGATCTCGCCGTAGGGAACAAGCCCCAGTTTGATAAGTGCCTGGAAGCCGTTGCAGATACCAAGTACCAGACCGTCTCTTTCGTTGACCAGCTTCATCAGTTCCTCTTTTATCTTTTCATTCCTAAAGGCATTTGCAAAAAACTTTGCACTGCCCTCCGGTTCATCTCCTGCGGAAAAGCCGCCGGGGAACATGACTATCTGCGCATCATGGATGCCATGTACAAAAGCTTCCACCGACTCACGTATATCAGCTGCGTTTTGGTTTCTAAACACCTTTGCGTTTACCGTGGCGCCTGCTTCAATAAATGCCCTGCCACTGTCATATTCACAGTTTGTACCCGGGAATACAGGTATGAACACCTCAGGAGTTGCCACAGTATTTTTGCATACATAAAAATTCTTTTCGGTATAGACTCTGGTATCCACCCTGTCATAGTCCTCGGTAACCCGTGTGGCAAATACACCCTCCAAAGGCTTTTTCCAGTCATTAAGGATATCATCTATATCAATAGCTACTTCCTTGTAAACAAACTGTTTTTTGTCATTGGTAGAGCCAACTCTGATAAGATAGTCGGTAAGCCCTGCCTTTGCCATGGCGTTTTCTATAACCTCAACCTTGTCCTTGGGCACCTCGGCAACTATCTTTCCGATAGTTACGGTAAACATTTTTTCAAAAGGCACCGTCTTAGGATCGATGGTAAAGCCTATCTTGTTACCAAATGACATTTTAAACAGTGATGCCAAAAGCCCATAAGCATCCATAGCATAGGCCGATATGATGGCATCCTTTTTTATAAGCGAATGTATGGTGTCATAGAGCTTTTTAACAGCCTCATAGTCAGGCAGATTGTAGTGGTTCTTGGGTATCTGGAATACAAAAAGGTCGTTACCGCTATCCTTTAGCTCAGGGGAGATGATTTCGTCGATCTTTGCAGTATCAACAGCAAAGGAAACCAGAGTGGGAGGCACGTCAATATCATTAAATGTACCGGACATGGAATCTTTTCCGCCGATTGAAGGCAGACCGTATTTCATCTGCGCTTCATAGGCGCCCAAAAGCGCCGCAAAAGGCTGACTCCATCGCTTGGGATCAGAACTCATGCGTCTGAAATACTCCTGGAAGGTAAAGCGGATCTTTTTATGATCACCACCGGAGGCAACTATCTTTGCCATGGAATCTGTCACGGCATAAATTGCACCGTGGAAGGGACTCCAGGAGGAAAGATAGGGATCAAAACCATAGGACATCATGGAAACCGTTTCGGTCTTGCCATATGGTACGGGGATCTTTGCTACCATGGTCTGAGTCTCGGTAAGCTGGTATTTGCCACCATAAGGCATAAATACAGAAGCGGCACCGATGGAAGAATCGAACATCTCCACCAGTCCTTTTTGAGAGCAGACATTAAGGTTTGAAACCGTCTCTTTTACAGCACCCAAAAGGTCTTTATTTTCAAGGGCGATCCTTACGGAATCAAGAGCCGGCTTTTCAAAGAAATCTCCCTCTTTATCGGGGATCTCCACAGTGACAGAGGTCTCCTGGTGTGCTCCGTTGGTATCCAAAAATGCTCTGGAAATATTAACAATGGGCTTACCTCGCCACAAAAGAACAAGTCTGGGATCCTGTGTGACTACGGCAACCTCGGTAGCCTCGAGATTTTCCTCGGCTGCATAGTTTAAAAATGTCTCCACATCGCCGGGATCAACCACCACTGCCATCCTCTCCTGGGATTCGGAGATGGCAAGCTCAGTGCCGTTAAGTCCGGCGTACTTTTTTGGTACCTTGTCCAGATCCACAATAAGGCCGTCTGCAAGCTCACCAATGGCCACGGACACACCGCCGGCACCAAAGTCATTACACTTTTTAATAAGATGACTGACTTCCTCACGTCTGAAAAGTCTCTGAAGCTTTCGTTCAGTGGGAGGATTACCTTTTTGCACCTCCGCTCCGCAAAGCTCTGTGGACTGAGTGGTATGAGCCTTTGAAGATCCTGTGGCTCCTCCTATGCCGTCACGTCCCGTACGTCCACCCAAAAGGATGATCTTGTCACCGGGATCCGATGACAGCCTTTGTACGGCGCGTCTGGGAGCTGCCGCCATAACCGCACCGATCTCCATACGTTTTGCCACATAATCTGGATGGTAAATCTCCTTTACATATCCGGTTGCCAGACCGATCTGGTTTCCATAGGATGAATATCCCGAAGCAGCCTCACGGACTATCTTTTTCTGGGAAAGCTTACCCTCTAAGGTCTTGCTGTTTGGTACAGTGGGATCTGCTGCTCCTGTGACGCGCATAGCCTGATATACGTAGGTGCGGCCTGAAAGAGGATCACGGATAGCTCCGCCGAGACAGGTAGCAGCTCCACCGAAGGGTTCTATCTCCGTGGGATGATTATGGGTCTCGTTTTTAAAGTTTAAAAGCCACTCCTCAGTATGTGTCTCACCGTCTTCCGTGACATCTACAGGTATCACTATGGAACAGGCATTTATCTCATCCGACTCCTCCTGATCCGAAAGCTTCCCGTCAGCCTTAAGCCTCTTCATGGCCATAAGAGCAAGATCCATAAGGCATACGAACTTGTCGTCACGGTCCTTGTATAGCACCCTGAAATTATCCAGACAATCGTGGTATGCAGCCTCCATGGGCTTTCTGTAATAGCCATCCTTAAAGTCTACTGCAGTGAGCTCTGTTGAAAAGGTGGTATGCCTGCAGTGGTCGGACCAGTAGGTATCCAGAACACGGATCTCAGTCATGTAGGGATCCCGGTGCTCCTCATTTTTAAAATAGTTTTGGATATGTAAAAAGTCCTTGAAGGTCATGGCAAGGCTTAAGCTATCGTAAAGCTTTTTAAGAGGGGCCTCATCCATATCGCAAAAGCCTGAAACTGCTTCAATATCATCAGGCTCAGGATAGTTTTCCTTTAGAGTCTCGGGAACATCTTCTCCCGTAAGCCTGCTGTCCACGGGGTTTATACAAAACTTTTTTATACTTTCAAGTTCAGTATCTTTAAGCTTTCCGGTAATGATATATGTTGTGGCACAGCGGATAGCAGGATCTGCTTCCTCATCCAAAAGCTGTATGCACTGCATGGCGGAATCGGCCCTCTGATCAAACTGTCCCGGCAGGTATTCAACGGAAAACACATGGATATTACCACCGGCCTTAACCGGAAGCTCGTTTTCATACACATCATCCACCGGCGGCTCGCAAAACACGTTGTTTAAAGCCTTTTTGTAGACGTGTTCACTGATATTTTCCACGTCATATCTGATCAGTACTCTTACATCCTCCACAGACTTAAGCTCAAGCGTATGTCGAAGCTCATGTCTTAGTGACTTGGCCTGTACAGCAAAATCGCTTTTCTTTTCTACGTAAATCCTTTTTACCATTTTATTTCCTTTCAAAAAAATGACCGGTGTAAAACGCACACCAGTCATTTTATCATAATTTATGATTATTTGCGATAAATATATTGCTAATTTGTGGTGATCTCCACCATCTTTGCAGATGTATCATCATCCCAGAGATCCAGACCGAAGTCCATCTTGCGGTAAGTCCAGAGAGCGCAACCGATCTCATTTTCCTTAAAGACCGTAAGTGTATCGGAAAGCCAGCGGAGCATATCCTCTGCAGGGGCCTTGTCGATGACGCCGTACTCTCCCACATATAGCATGGGAGCTCCGATATCCTTTGCCGAATCCACTGCCACCTTTACCATACGCCTCAGATAGTCGATATCCAGCACATCCTTATCAAGCTCCATTACACTACTGTCCTGTCCGCCAAGGATCTCAGCAGCCTTTTTATACTCATCAATGGAGTCAGGATAGGACATATCACCGATCTGCTCCATGGCAGGCATCCAGTATGCATGCTGGTGGGTAAATACATGAGGCTGATAAAAATGGAAGGTAATGATGGTGTTTTTATCCGTCACAGGCCTGAGATACTTTATGGTTTCAGCGCTGTTCCACTTGATACCGCCATATATAACCTTTGTATCCGGAGCGATCTTTCTGATCTCGCCCATGGTACGGGCAATAAGATCGTTCCAGGCCTCGGCAGCCTTATCTTCAACAACCTCGTTTAATAGCTCAAAAACCACATTGTCATAGCTATGATACTCAGTGGCTATATCCCGCCAAAGCTCTACAAAACGGTCCTGAGTCGGCTTGTCATTAAAAAGTTTGTTTTTGGAATCATCATTGGCATCATTAAAATCATAGCCGTATGCCTTGTGCAGGTCTAAAATGACAGGAAGATCATTATCTCTCGTCCAGCCTATGATGTCATGAACCCTCTTAAAGCCTTCATCTATGCGGGCCCCATCCTCTGCCTGAAATACCATATAGTCTATGGGAAGTCTCACATGGTCATATCCCATATCCTTAATCTTTTTAATATCCTCTGAAAGAATGAAGCTGTCATAATGCTCTTTTGTATGTACGCACTGTGACAAAAAGCCTCCCAGATTGATGCCGCGCAAAAGCTTTAAACTCACTCTTTAACTCCTCCTAATGATACTCCGCCAACGATGTTCCTGGACATGAACAGGTAAACTATGATAACAGGTGCGATAGAGAACGCGATCATCATGTAAACCTGACCCATATCAAACTTCAGCCAGTCAGCTGCACGAAGCTGCGCGATCAGTATGGGCAGTGTCTTTTTGGTATCTGTATGAAGTACCAGTGACGGTGTGAAGTAGTTATTCCAGCTGGTTACAAAGGTAAAGATCATCTGCACTGCGATGGCCGGCTTCATAAGCGGGAACACTATGGTATTAAAGATCCTAAACTCCCCTGCTCCGTCGATACGTGCTGCCTCAATAAGTGAAAGCGAAAGCGAGCTGTCCATATACTGCTTCATGTAGAAAAATGTAATGGGTGCTGCTATAGCCGGAACTATAAGGGGGATGAAGGAATCATCCATGTTCATCTTTCCGATGAGTTGTAAGAAACCAAGCACTGTAACCTGTGTAGGGATCATCATAACACCCAGGATGAAAGCATAGATGTACTTTTTCCCTTTGAAATCATATGCGTGGATAGCATATGCGGTCATTGTGGAAAAGTAAACCGAAAGCACCGAAGTGGTAATGGCTATGAAAAAGCTGTTCCAGAGGCCGTTTAGGATCGGCAGTGTGCCGTGTAACAGGTTGTGCCAGTTTTCTGCTGCGTGAGTTGAGAAAAACGGTGTAAAGCCACGTGACAATTCTGAATTGGATCTGGTGGCATTTACGAAAAGCAGGTAAAACCAAAACAGGCACATTATGGATACTAATACCAGCACTATGTAGCATACTACCCTGCTGGAACTATTCATTTGTGATTCTTTTTTTCTCATCATATGCCTCCTATTACTTAACTTCCTTGGAATTTACGAACTTGAATACCAGGATACTCAAAATCGCCGTAATCACAAACAGGAATACTGAAAGAGCTCCGCCCATGCCGAAGTTCTTGCTGTACAGGTGCTTGTTGAGGTACATAATAAGAGTCATGGTGGTACGGCTGGGATCACCTGTGCCGCTGGTCAAGATCTGCGGTACATCGAACATCTGCAGGCCGCCGATCAGGGAAGTGATAAGCACATATACCAAAATAGGCTTAAGCAAAGGAAGTGTGATCCTAAAGAAGATCTGGTTACTGGAAGCACCATCGATCTCTGCCGCCTCATATATGGAGGGGTCGATGCCCAGCATACCGGACATGAGAAGTATGGTGGTATTACCAAACCACATAATAAAGTTCATAAATGCCACCAGAGCTCTGGCGGAAAATGTATGTGACAGGAACTTGTATCCGGTGGATAAGATCCCTGCTCCTACTAACATGGAATTGATGGGGCCTTCATTTGCAAACAATGTAAAGAACAACATTGAGAAGGCCGATGCCATGATCAGATTCGGTAGATAGATCACAGTTTTAAAAAACTGCTGTCCCTTCAGTCGAAGACTTGGACTTGTAAACCAAGCTCCCAAAAGGAGCGAAAGCAATATCTGGGGAACAAAGCCCATAATCCACATTATCATGGTGTTTGCAAGATACTGCCAGATATCGGGTGTGGCAAAAAGCTCTGCATAATTCTTTAAGCCAACGAAGTTGGGTCCTACCTGCATCAGACCGACGCGGTAGTTTTCAAAAAAACTGTTATAAATTGTAGTGATCAGTGGAATTAACTGGAAGACCGTATACACGATCAAAAAGGGAAGCAGAAATATGTATCCCCATTTGTTGTATGAGACGACCTTATTATTTTTACTCTTTTCCATTACTGCCTCCATGGATAAAAAAAGGATTGAGCGTGTGTCACGTATCCACGTAGCCGGGTGTTTTTCCACCCGGCGGTGGATACATGACCACGAACAATCCGTATTAATTACTTGCTAAGGTTAGGATACTTCTCGATTACTGCTGCATAGAACTGCTCTAAGCATGCGTCCTTGTCAGCTGTGCCTTCGAAGTAAGCCTTCATGTTGTTCTGAAGCTCCTCGTTACAACCCTGGTCATAAGGTGAAAGGTTGGAAAGGTCGATCTTCTCTGCACCTGCTGCAAGCTCAGCATAGGGGTTCTGTCCGCCGAGAAGTGCGATGTTACCTTCGTCAGAACTTGCAAGATCAGCAAGTACTGTCTTGTTGTTTACGCACTCAGAATCAGCAATTGCGATCTCCTTCATAACTGTAGGATCAGCTGTCATCTTGAGCATGATGTCCTTTACGATATCAGCATTGTCTGTACCTGTAGCTGCGCAGATCCATGTGCCGCCCCAGAAGTAAGGCTGAGGGCCTTCGCAGAATCCCCAACCGCCCTTTGCTGCGATTGTCTCAGGATCATCTACGTCAAGGCAGAAGTTGAAGAACCATGCAGGTCCGAAGTAGCAGAATACCTTACCATCCGGTCTCTTACCCTTTGCCCAGTCATCGCCCCAGAGCTCATCAGTATCCTCAGCGCCTGCATCAACTAAAGCCTTGGAGTCATCGATCCACTTCATCATGTTGTCGTCGATAACGATCTTGTCATCCTGTACCCATTTGCCGGATACGTTGTTGGAATATGTACGATATGTATCGTTAACTGAGCACATTGTGTAGCCTGCTGCTGCAACCTTTGCTGCTGTCTCATTGTACTTATCCCAGTCAGAAACTGCCTTCTGAACCTCTGCAGGATCATCTGTACCAAGAACTTCCTTTGCAGCCTCACGGTTGTAGATAAGTCCTGCGGAAGCTGCCTGCCATGCAGTTCCCTTAAGCTTTCCGTTTGAATCCTTTGCTATGGTCTGTGTATACTCATACTGGTCAGAAAGATCAGAATCTGAAATTCCAAGATCTGAAAGAGCCATTGTATAATCAGTATCTGTATACTTTGATGCATAGTCAGCCTCTACAAGGAAAATATCGATCTTGTCATCTGCTGCTGCGCTCTCCTGATTAAGGAGTGTCTGGTCAAGGTTGTTCTGATAAGCGTTGTCATCAGAAGGTGTAATGTTCCATACTACATCAACATCACCGATCTTACCATGTGTAGCATCAACCTCTGTATAAGCTGAATAGTGATCT
>CAMODS010000051.1 GCA_946611525.1 uncultured Lachnospiraceae bacterium
ACCATCATGTTGATCTTGTGCTCGCGCTCCTCGCGGCGACGCTCCAAATCTACGCTCTTGCCGGAGAGAACCAGCTTGTGCTTATCACGGTTGACCTCCGTAACTACCACTGCCAGCTCTTTTCCGACTACCGACTGCAGATCCTCTACATAGTCTGCCGAAATCTGAGAAGCGGGAATAAAGCCTCTGATGCCCTCTACATATGCAACTACTCCGCCCTTTACAGCTTCTCTGACCTTAACCTTGACGATCTCATTGCTCTCCTTTTTGTTCTCCAGATGATCCCAGGAGAGTGTATCCTCTGCCTCTTTGAAGGATAAAAGTATGTTGCCCTTGCCGTCGTCATTTCTAACCACCTTGGCTCTGACGCGCTGGCCGTACTTGAAACGCTCCGTAGCTGAAAAGCCCGGCTCATTGGACATCTCGTCGTGCCTTACGATACCCGGTGCATAGGAGTCCAGATCGATGGTCACCTCGTCATCACTGATGCCGATAATGGTGCCCATAACGATGTCGCCCTCCTCATAGCTTTTCATGGAAGCATTAAGCTCACGCTCATAATCCTTCATACTCTCAGTTGCCATTTTAATATTACCTCCTTTATGCCTCATAAGTCGCTTTGCGACAGCTTCCTCTCATGGGGAAGCCTTTATGGCCTTTATTTTTGATAACCCTGTGCACGATCTATTATTTCGTATAGATCGATATACGGATCCTTTATCATCTTTACCTCATCTCCCAGCTCCTGAACTAAGGTCTCATCCTGTGAAAAATCAGGCCAGCCCGGCAGTCCGGCACCGTTGGGATCCCCTGTCCGGCAGAAGTTTTCCATATAATCCATTATGGTTTCTGAAAGCTTGTAATCCGAGTCCTTATAGATCTTCATGGTGTCAAGGTTGCCGTAAAAATAGGGAAGCTCACCTGCGTGGTGATTGGAAAGTCCGATGTTTTCTTTTGTAAAGCAGTACTCATATACCGGCCTGCCCTCCTTTGCCATGTATCTGGACCACGCATGGTGGCTGTAGGCAAACCATGCACCACCCATGACCGCATTGTACTGGTCCATGACATTGTCCTCGTTGGCAGGATAGAGCTTTATGATATCCTCCGCATCATCCCCGAAATACCCGTGTAAAAGCTCGGGATAGGTGTCGGTATTGATGCTGTCATCCAAAAGCGTAAAGGTATATGCTTCATCAGCATTAAAGCCGGACAGTAAAGCCTCCTCATGGTTTTCACCCTTTTCGTAAGTCAGATACGGCTGCTCTGCGATGGCATATCCGTCCACTGTCATGGAATCATTTCTGTGCTCAGTCTTTACCAGCTTCTTTGCAGGAACCTCCCGCAGTTCTTCCACTGAGTCCTTCCTAAACTCCTTCATGATGTCCTGTCCTGTGGCAAGAGCCTCATCTATTGGACGGAAGGTATGATAAGGGGTGATGGGAACTATGCCGCTGCTTTCCGCAATGGCTCTTTTAAAAAGCCCCTCCGAAAGGGGAGATACACAAAGAGCATTGACTGAGGAAGATCCTGCCGACTCGCCTGCAATGGTGATGTTGCCGGCATCTCCGCCAAACGCACCTATATTCTCGTTGATCCACTTAAGTGCCTGGACCTGATCCAGCAGGCCGTAGTTTCCGGTGGTACCGTTTGGTGACTCGGCTATAAGCTCCTCGTTGGCATAGTAGCCAAAAACGTTAAGCCGGTATGTAATGGATACAAAGACTATGCCCCTCTTTGCAAAGGCTTCACCATTGTACTGGTCATATGATGACTGACCGGTCATCAGTGATCCGCCATGGATAAATACCAAAACCGGTGCATCGCTGATATCCCCTGCAGGCTTCCACACATTAAGATACAACGAATCCTCGCTCATTGCCTCCCTGTAATTGTCAAAGGGATTGAAAAGATGCGGGTTTTTATAGATCACAATATCCACCAGCGAATTCCACATGGTAGAGCTTTCGGACTGCATGGACATGGGGCCGAAGGTGTCGCATGCCCTGACCCCGTCCCAGGGCTCGGGCGCTTCGGTCTCCTTCCAGCGCAACTCACCCACCGGCGGCTTGGCAAAGGGAATGCCGGCATATACCTCCACCGACTTGTCCTCATTGTATACTCCCGTCAGGTCTCCCTCGGTGACTCTCACTACTCCGGTTACCTCAGGGTCACGCACCTTTACCGCAGGAACCTGTTTGTAGGGCGGGTAGGTCAGCCCGAAGTTTATAAGTAAAAGCAGACCGAGCACCGGCCAGGTGATCAGTCTGATGTACCACTTTTTTTCAATAAAAATGGGTCTGATTGCAAAAAAGGCCGCGAACAGCACCGCTGCCGCAAGCCAGCCCCACAAAGTGTTCTTTGAAAGCTCGATGACAATGGCATAAGCCACAGCCAAAATGACGAATACTACTTTAAAAAGTATCCCTCTGGATTTCTTTTGTTCCATTTTCCTCTCCTTTAAAAGATTCTTCGCATCGCTCAGAATAACAGTAAGATCCTTTTATTCCTCGGTATCTGTCACCATTTCTGCTGCGATCTCCTCTTTGTACTGCCTTTTCTCCTCCCGGAGCTGTGCAAAGAAGTCGGATAAAAGCTCCGAGCACTCCTCTACGCATACGCCGCTTTGTATCTCAACCTGGTGGTTAAAACGATCCATCTGAAGAAGGTTTATGATGCTGCCGGCACAACCTGCCTTGGGATTCATCGCCCCAATTACCACCTTGGGTATACGTGCCTGTACTATGGCCCCGGCACACATCTGGCACGGCTCAAGTGTGATGTACATGGTACACTCCTCAAGCCTCCAGTCCTTAAGCTTGCTGCAGGCCTCGTTTATTGCCAAAAGCTCTGCATGGGACAAAACTGACTTGTCCCTGTTGCGTCTGTTGTGGGCGCGGGCAATGACCTTGCCGTCATGAACGATGACGCAGCCTATGGGAACCTCGCTTCCCTTTTTGGCTTTGCCGGCCTCTCTTATGGCCATTTTCATATATTTTTCATTGAGCTTTATCTCTTTTCTCTCTGCTCTTGCTTCCATGAAACCCATGTTGGAATTACCCCCTGTATCTGTTATAATTGCTTTCACCGGGCACTGCCTCATTATCGTACCACTTTTTTTATGTAAAGGAAATACTTTGATGAAGATTTTAGGATTCCAAAAGACCACGCTTTTAGACTATCCGCAGCACATTGCATCCATCATTTTCACAGGCGGCTGCAATTTCGCCTGTCCCTATTGTCACAACAGCGAACTGATCCATCCCTTTAAAGATACACCCACTATTCCTGAGGAAGAGGTGCTTATGCATCTTGGCAAACAAAAGGGAAAGATAGAGGGACTTGTAATATCCGGGGGAGAGCCTACCCTGCAGCAGGATCTTTTGGAGTTTTGTAAAAAAATAAAGGCCCTCGGCATGCTTATAAAGCTGGATACCAACGGCACAAACCATAAATTGCTGTCACAGCTCATTGATGAAAAGCTGGTGGACTACATTGCCATGGATGCAAAACAGCCTGCAGCGCTTTTACATAAGGTCTTGCCCCAAAACACACCGGAGGCTGTCATCACAAAACATACAGACTCATATAAAAAATGCATAGAGCTTTTAAAAAATGCACCCAACGATGTAGACTACGAGATACGCACCACCGTAGTGTCGGATCTCTTTGACAGTGATCTGGCCGAGACCATGGCGAGCGAGCTTTCCGGGGTAAAAAGGCTGTATCTCCAGCCATTTGTGGACTCCGATTCAGTTCTTCTGCCCGGACTGCATGCGCCGGACGAGGATGAAATGAAGCTCTACCAAAGCATATTTAAAAGACACATTGAAGCCGTGGAGATCCGCGGCATGGACATATAATCCATAAAAGGCCGGCAGGATCATAGCTCACCGCCTCACGAAAAACGTACGGCTACGTGAGCATATGATCCTGACGGCCTTACATATACTATCTGTTCCAGGGCATTACCAGGGCGTAGAGGTAATGGTCCTCCCAGGCCCCGTTGAGCTTGAATTTGTCCCGCATCAGGCCTTCCCGCTCAAACCCCACCTTTTCAAGCAGGTGCATGGAAGCTGCATTTGACGGCATAACGGTAGCCTCGATCCTGTGAAGATGAAGCTCCTCGTCCATGATCCGAAGTCCCCGCTCTATGGCTTCTCTGGCATATCCCCTGAGTCTGTGATCCCTGTCTATCTTGTAACCAAGGGTGGCACACTTGTAGTAGCTTACCGAAATATTGCGAAAACTCACGGTACCCACCGTCTCAAAGGGATTGTTCTTTTCAAAAAGGTAATACCGGCACATCTCATCATCATTGAAGTATTCCTCTTCGTATTCCAGCATGGTCTGATGATAGTTGATATTGCAGGCATTGTCATAGGAAAGGGGCTCGTATAGCGCAAATTCCCTGGCATTTTTGGCATAAAAACTGCACACAATGTTGGCATCCGCCCGTGTCAGTCTCTTCATATATAGCTGCTTTGTTTCATAAACATCTTTCATTTTCAGATCCTTAGATAGTTCTTTGCATTATTGTAGCATATGTCCTCTATCATCTGTCCTAAAAAACTCATGTCGGCAGGGTACTCGCCACGCTCCACGGCATCGCCCACAAAATCGCAGAGGATACGCCTGAAATACTCGTGACGGGAAAAGGACAAAAAGCTCCGGGAATCTGTAAGCATCCCGATAAAACCGGCAAAAACACCGTAATCACAGAGGGTCTCCATCTGGCGGATCATACCACGCTTGTGATCGTTAAACCACCAGGCCGGCCCCAGCTGCAGCTTGCCGGGATGACTTGCATCCTGGAAATTGCCCATCAGCGATGCCAGCATCTCAAAGTCCTTTGGATTGAGACAGTATAAAATGGTCTTTGGCAGAGCAAAGCTTTCATCCATGGTGCCTAAAAGCCGTGACAGCTCAGGGGCATAGTTCATATCATCCTGGGAATCAAAGCCGGTATCGGGTCCCAGCCTCTCGTACATCCGTGGATTGTTGTTCCTCATGGCGCCGATATGAAGCTGCATTACCATATCACGCTTTCTGTATTCCCGCGCCAGATCCACCAAAAGTCTGCTTTTAAACTTTAGCTCCTGCTCCGGAAGCAGGGCTCCGTCTATCAGTCTGTGCTCAAAGATCCGGTGCACTTCCAGCTCGGAGGCCTCCAGATAGATGCCTCCCTCAAGACTGTGGTCCGCTATACGGCAGCCATTTTCGTAAAAGTAGTCAAGCCTCATGGTCAGTGCGGTGATAAGATCGTCGTAGTTGTTGATCCGAAGCTCGCTGACTAATGACAGCTCGTCGATATAGTACCGGTAATCCTCTTTTAATATGTTCATGGCCCTGTCGGGGCGGAAGGTCGGCCTCACCTTAAACCTGGTCTCCTGCTGGTGCAAAAGCCTGTGATACTTCAGATCCGATGCGGGATCGTCTGTGGTACAAAGCTCCAAAACCTTCATCCCGGCTATAAGCTCTCTGACGCTAAAGCCCGGACTTCTAAGCTTTTCATTACAAGCATCATAGATCTCCCTTGCGTTTTCTTCGCAAAGAGGCGTATCTATGTCAAAATACCGTAAAAGCTCCAGGGCTGTCCAGTGATACAGAGGATTACCGAAAAGCCGGGGCACAGTCTTCGCCCACGCCAAAAACCTCTCATAGGGATCCGGCCAGGTTCCCGTAACATAGTCCTCTCTTATGCCGTTTGAACGCATGGCCCGCCACTTGTAATGATCGCTCCCCAGCCATACCTCCGTTATATTGTCAAATCTGACATCCTCATATATGGCCCGGGGATCCAGGTGATTGTGATAGTCTATAATAGGCATGGCCTCGGCATGATCATGGTAGAGAGCCCTTGCCGTGTCACTGTTTAATAAAAAATCCTCATCCAAATACTTTTTCATATCTAACCCCCAAAAGCCATCCCTATGAGCCTGACCACAAGGGCGGCAACCCAGGCTATGACACATTGCCATATCACCACAAAGATGGCATATTTATTACCAAGCTCCCTGCGTATGGAAGCGATTGCCGCCACACAGGGAGTGTAAAGCAGTGAAAATACCAAAAGACTTGATGCGGCAAGGGGTGAAAGAACCGCTGCCACCCCGCCTTCTGTTCCGAAGAGAACCTTAAGCACGGAGACCACGCTTTCCTTTGCCATAAAACCGCTTATCAGTGATGTGACTATCCTCCAGTCTCCCAGCCCTACCGGTATAAGCAGGGGTGCCAGATATCCCGATATCATAGCCAGTATGGAATCCCTGGAGTCTGTCACCATATTAAACCTGAAATCAAAGCTTTTCAAGAACCAGACGATGATGGTTGCGATAAGGATCACCGAAAATGCTCTCTGAAGAAAGTCCTTGGATTTTTCCCAGAGCAAAAGTCCCACGTTTTTAGCCCCGGGCATACGGTAGTTGGGCAGTTCCATAACAAAAGGAACCGCTTCACCCTTGTAATACATCTTGTAGATCAGCGCTGCCAGTATTCCCATAAGGATACCAAGCACATAGAGTCCGATCATGATAAGTGCCTTGTGCTCGGAGAAAAAGGCATCCACGAAAAACCCGTAAATTGGAAGCTTTGCCGTGCAGCTCATAAAAGGAGTGAGCAAAATAGTCATCTTTCTGTCCCTCTCACTGGGCAGTGTACGGGATGACATGACCGCAGGCACCGTGCATCCGAAGCCTATGAGCATCGGCACTATGCTGCGTCCCGAAAGGCCGATGCGCCTCAGTAGCTTATCCATCACAAAAGCCACCCTGGCGATATACCCGCTATCCTCCATAATGGATAAAAAGAAGAACATGGTAACTATGATGGGCAAAAAGCTAAGTACACTTCCTACTCCCTCACATATACCTTTTATGATGAGGCCGTGTAATACCTCATTTACCCCCGCATTTACCAAAAATGCATCCAAAGCTGCTGTCACCGACTCTATCCCCATTGCCAAAAGATCCTGAAGCCAGGCTCCTATCACATTAAAGGTCAAAAAGAATACCAAACCCATGATTATGATAAAAATGGGAACAGCCGTGTATTTGCCGGTGAGGATCCGATCCAGTCTCTGGGACTTTGCC
This sequence comes from uncultured Lachnospiraceae bacterium, assembly GCA_946611525.1. Lineage (GTDB taxonomy): Bacteria > Bacillota > Clostridia > Lachnospirales > Lachnospiraceae > JAILEN01. The sequence continues at coordinate 7,092 of CAMODS010000051.1, forward strand.
CGACCCTTGTTCTCCTGTGGCTTTGTCACGCATTCCCTGCATACCTTTGTGATGAAGGAAAAACGCATGTCGGCAATGGCAGCATTTTTATCCATCCCACACTCGTGCTCCATCTGAATGGTAAGGTGCTCCAAGAGCTCTTTTTCATTCTGATCAAGGGAAAGGGCCTCAAGCACCCTCTCATCCCCTTCGATCAGCTTGCTGGCAGCAAACCGCAGGGGCAGGCCCGCCTTTTTGGCATGATCCTCGATAAGGTGCATCACCGCATGGAGACAGCGGTGAATGGCTCCGCCATGGTCATTGATGTCGCAAAAATCCTGGCGTGAAGGCTTTTCCTGATATTTTGCTATATGGACTGCATGCTCCACCAGCTCGTGGATACCGAACTTTTTTGCGGCGGAAATGGGTACCACCGGCGTGCCCAAAAGCTCCTCAAGGGCATTTACGTCCACCGAACCGCCGTTTTCCGTCATCTCATCCATCATGTTAAGCGCCACCACCACCGGCACATCCATCTCCAAAAGCTGCATGGTCAGATAGAGATTGCGCTCGATATTTGTGGCATCCACGATGTTTATGACACCCTTGGGCTTTTCATTAAGCACAAAATCCCTGGACACCAGCTCCTCGCTGGAATAGGGAGACATGGAATAGATACCCGGCAGATCGGTGATCAGTGTGTCCTCCCTGCCCAGTATCACACCGTCCTTTCTGTCAACAGTGACACCGGGGAAGTTTCCCACATGCTGCCTGGCTCCCGTAAGCTGGTTAAAAAGGGTGGTCTTGCCGCTATTCTGGTTGCCCACCAGGGCAAAGGTCAGCGTGGTACCCTCGGGAAGGGGATCCTCATGGTCCTTCTGGTGATACTTTCCTCCCTCACCAAGGCCCGGATGCTCCTTGTGTCTGGAGCCGGACTTTTTTGCCTCATCCTCTGTTACTGCGGCAATGGGTTCCACCTCTATCTGCGCCGCATCATCCATCCTTAATGTGAGTTCATATCCATGGATGCGGATCTCCATGGGATCACCAAGGGGTGCATATTTGATCACCTTGACCTTGGCTTTCGGGATCACGCCCATATCCAAAAAGTGCTGGCGCAGTGCACCGCTGCCGCCAACTGAGCTTATCCTGGCCGATCTTCCTATCTCTAATTCCTTTAATGTCATTTCGCCTCTCCTCTGATACGATCGTATTCTTTGAAAAACTCCCGGGATGACATACGGTAGGCTCCGGATCCTGAAACTATCACCTGCTCTGCAGCATCCGAGGTCACCACCGTAATGC
>CAMODS010000052.1 GCA_946611525.1 uncultured Lachnospiraceae bacterium
TCCGGAGTGGTCCTCATCACATTTGCAGTCTGGCTGACTCTTTCTTCGATATTATTCCACCAGCTATAGATCTCAGTAGCATATGTAACCGACTCCCTGGCCAGGATATTGTTGGTCAGTGACTGTATATTGTCGGCAGCCAGCTTGATGCTTATCTGGGTAATGATCACAATGATAATAGCAACATAAATGATGATCTTGGTAAGCAGCGTTTTCTTGAGCGATTTCCTCTTCTTCATGTCCCCTTCCTTTCTATAAGTTTACATTATAAACTAGCCCATTACAGGAGAAGGTGTGTCCTCATCTATTTGATCCGAAAACTCCGTCGGCATCTCATCATCCACCTGTATCTCCTTTATCAAAAACTCGTTGCCCTGATACAGATAGGTGTTGTCGCTACCGCAATGGGGACAGACCTTTGCGTACTTTATTGTATCATAAGTCTGCTTACAATTCTCGCAAAAAGTTATTGCCTCTATAGGCTCGACTATGAGTTCCGCTCCACGGATGATGTCATCCGTTTTGTCTCCCTTGCGGCTCACCGCCCACTTCCAGCAGTCTTTTAAGTACGAGGGAATAACCCCCGATACCTTGCCTAACTGGATAGTTACGGTATTGATGTGGGGAGCATTGTTTTCCTTTGCCACCTCCACACAATCCTTTATCACTGAAAAAACTACACTTAACTCGTGCATGATCACTCCTTAAAAAAACCGGCAGAGACAAAAGACTCTGCCGGAAAATATCTTAAAAACTATCGGCTTACCAGTCCTTGCCCTTCTGTCCAAAGGTCAGCTTGATGTTTTGCTTCATACCATTAGGAAGAACATATTTAAGCTTGTCCTCGCTCTTTCTCATGGTTGAGCACTCAGGATGATCCCTGTGAAGGTGGATGGCGTCGAACTCGCAACGGGTGGTGCAGAGTCCGCAGCCTACGCAGCGGTTCCTGTCCACAACTGTGGCTCCGCAGGAGAGGCAGCGTGCGGTCTCTGTCTTGACCTGCTCCTCTGTAAATACTGCCTTACCGTCCCTGAAGCTCTTCTTGTCCACGTTAGCCTTTCTTCCGGGCACCTGACGGGATGAAGTGTCGTACTCAGGAAGCTTGATGTCATCCTTGTTCATCTCAACATAGTGATGAGGAAGACGTCCGATGGTAAGTGAGCTGTGAGGCTGTACGAAGCGGTGAATGGAAACTGCCGCCTCCTTACCTGCTGCTATGGCATCGATAACGAACTTAGGTCCTGTATAAACGTCGCCGCCCACAAAGATATCAGGCTCAGCTGTCTGATAGGTAACAGGATCAGCTACAGCACCGTTGCCGCGTCCCAACTCAACCTTGGAACCTGCCAAAAGGTCGCCCCATACGATGGACTGTCCTACAGCAAGCACTACATGCTTACACTCAATGGTCATAGTGTCATTTTCATCATACTGAGGATTGAATCTGCCGTCAGCGTCCTTGACCTGTGTGCACTTCTTAAAGGTGATGCTGGATACATTGCCGCTTGCATCGAGTCCGATCTCCTTGGGACCCCATCCGCCATGGAAGGTGATGCCGTCCTCTTCGGCCTCCTCGATCTCCTCATCAGAGGCAGGCATGATATCCCTGGTCTCAAGTGAAACCTGTGTAACTACGGGAGAGCCCACACGAACCGCATCACGTGAGCAGTCGATGGCAACATTACCACCACCAACTACAACGGTGTCGCCCAAAACATCATATTTTTCATTTGCGTTGACCTCACGAAGGAAGTCAACAGCAGTAGTAACCTGAGGAGCATCCTCGCCGGGCACGCCAACCTTGCGTCCGCCCTGGCATCCGATGGCAATGTAAAATGCTTTGTAGCCCTGCTTGCGGAGCTCGTCAAGAGTAATGTCCTTACCAACCTCTACGCCGCACTTGATCTCCACGCCCATTTCCTTGATGATGTCGATCTCTGCAGCGATAACGTCCTTTTCAAGCTTGTAGGAAGGAATACCGTATACCAGCATACCTCCGGGACGGTCGTTCTTCTCGAAGATAGTGGGAGCATATCCCTTCTCTGCAAGATAGAAGGCACATGACAGACCTGCGGGGCCTGCACCGATGATGGCAACTTTCTCATCGAAGCCACCCTGTACCTTGGGAATAACCTTCTTGGGGATGTATCTGGTGGAAGCATCCAAGTCACGCATCGCAAGGAACTTTTTAACCTCGTCGATAGCGACGGCCTGATCCACTGTACCACGTGTACAAGCATCCTCACAGCGACGGTTACAGATGTGACCGCAGACTGCAGGGAGAGGATTGTTTTTCTTGATAAGAGCCAGTGCCTCTGTGTACTTGCCCTGTGCTGCCAGCTTCAGATAACCCTGGATAGCGATATGTGCAGGGCAGGCTGTCTTACAGGGGGCAGTACCTGACTCATGGGACTCGATACGGTTTGTATCGCGGTAATCCCAGTTGTACTCGTCTGAGCTCCACTTCTTCTGAGTGGGAAGTACCTGCTTGGGATAGGTAACCTCGGAGCCATCCTTTTTGCAAAGCTTCTGGCCGATCTTTAAAGCACCTGCGGGGCAGACCTCTACGCAGCGTGCACATGCCACGCACTTTTCCTTTTCTACATGAGCCACATATGCGGAGCGGGACATGTTGGGTGTATTGAAAAGCTGCGATGTACGAAGTGCATAGCAGACATTTACATTACAGTTGCAGATAGCGAAGATCTTTTCCTCGCCGTCAATGTTGGTGATCTGGTGAACAAAGCCGTTCTCCTCACCCTTTTTGAAGATCTCGTATGCCTCTTCCTTTGAAATGTAGCGGCCACCCTTGCCGGTCTCTACAACATAGTCAGCCATGTCGCCGACAGCGATACACCAGTCATGGTAATCGTCTGCGCAGCCCTCGTCGTAAGTGATGCGGCTGCGACGGCATGAGCAGGGTGAAGCTGCGTACTTGCCCTCGTACTTGTCCATCCAGTGAGAGATATGCTCTATATCGATGGAGTCATTGTTCATGTCAACTTCCTTTTCTACAGGGATGACATGCATACCGATACCTGCTCCTCCGGGAGGAACCATATGTGTCAGACCATCAAGAGGAAGACGGGTCATGTGTTCAAAGAACATACCCAGCTCAGGATGCTTGTCTATCATCTCAAGGTTCATATTGGAGAACTCACCCGATCCGGGAACGTACATAGGAAGCACCCAGCGCTTTTCGTGATTGGGGTTCTGTCCGTCCAGATTCTCGAAGTTCCACTCAATGATACCTGTATAAGAAAGTCTCTCCAGCCTCTTTTTAAGCTCATCATCTGACATACCCGAAGATGCCTTGAGCTGTGCAAAAGTCTTGGGCTGGCGGATCGCCTTGAAGTTATCAATGATCCACTTTGCCACTTCCTCATCATCATCAACCAGTACGCGGACTGCCCAATACTCCGGATCATCCGCTGTAACCTTCTGTAAACCGAGCTTTATTTTTGCGCGGTCAGTAATAAGCTTTCCTAAGTCTGCGATGCCCTGCTTAAACGGACCGCTGACATCTACATAATCCGGTCTTAGCGGATAATTAGGATTTGTTCCTGCCATGTTTTCTTCCTCCATACATACATACATTTATACATTGGCCCTCCCCGGGGGAAGGGCACCACTTTCATTTTAAAGGCAAAACGCCTTTTAGTCAACCAAAATACGTCATCCCTTCAGATCTCTGGACTGACGATCCATATCCTCCACCACAATATCATAGATCTCACCATGGGTGCGGCAGTAGCTTAAAACATCCCAGGGCTCGTTGGTGTGATAATGAAGCTTTACAGTGGCCTTTTCGCCATACTCGTCCTCACCGCTGTCTCCGGCGATCACCATGGAATCGCCCTTTACATTTGAGAGAAGATACTCACGGATCTCATCTGTCAGATCATCTGCCACATCATCGGCATCATCCCCATCCTCTACATAAAAGTCCAAAAGAAGCTGTGTGTCATAACGAAACTCTATTGACTGTTCGGGCATGCTCATTTAAAATACCTCCTTTTTTAAATACTCTTCCCACTCCTTCATACCGTCTCCGGTTTTTGCGGAAACAGGGAAGATAAAAATATCAGGGTTTAGTTTCTTAACATGCGAGATGCATGTGTCCAGATCGAAGGTGAAAAAGTCCTTCGTATCCATCTTTGTGATGATCAAAGCATCACACATTGAAAACATAAGTGGATACTTCAGGGGCTTGTCGTCCCCCTCAGGCACCGAAAGGATCATCACGTTTTTATGGGCTCCGGTGTCAAACTCTGCGGGGCAGATAAGGTTCCCCACGTTTTCCAAAAAGGCTATCTTTGTACCCGACAGGTCCATTCCGAAAAGCCCCTCCCGGGTCATACCGGCATCCATATGGCACATTCCGTCTGTATGAACCTGGATGCTCTTTGCTCCAAGAGCCTCTATCTTTACCGCATCCACGTCGGACTCGATATCAGCCTCAAGAACTGCTATGGGCAGCTCGTCGTTTATGTCTGAAATGGTACGGGATAAAAGGGTGGTCTTGCCTGAGCCCGGCGAGCTCATGAGATTTATGAGCAAAACTCCCCTTTCCTTCAGTTCATTACGCAGCGCCTCGGCATCCCTGTCGTTGGACTCCGTCACGCTTTTATGCAGTTCTATTACTCTCGCCATTTTTTTATTTCCTCCTTGAGCCAGTCGATCCATTCGTCGTAGCCGTCTCCCTTCAGAGATGACACGGGAAAAACCGGCATATCAGGGTTTAGGTCTCCCACGTAACCCTTTAATTTTTCCATATCAAAATCAAACACCTCTGCAGCATCGATCTTATTTATCAAAAGGCAGTCGCTGACGGAAAACATCAGGGGATACTTCAGTGGTTTGTCATGTCCTTCCGGAACGGAAAGTATCATAACCTTCTTGGCTGCACCCACATCAAACTCTGCAGGACATACCAGGTTTCCCACATTTTCCAAAAACACCACATCCAGATCATCATAGCCCAAAGCCTCCAGTCCACGCATGGTCATATCCGCATCCATGTGGCAGGAACCGCCGGTATGGAGCTGGATCACCTTTGCGCCGGTCTGCTCTATGGTCTCGGCATCAACCACGGAGTCAACATCAGCCTCCATAACACCGATCCGGTACTCATCCTTTAATGCATTTATGGTACGCACCAAGGTTGTTGTCTTTCCCGCACCGGGGGAAGCCATGAGGTTTACCAGAAAAACCCCCTTTGATCCCAGATCGGATCTTACCTTTTGGGCCACCGCATCATTGTCGGCGATGACTCTTTCCTTTACTTCCTTAACTGCTATTGCACTCATTTCATTCCTCTTTTCATTTATAAAAGATTCTTCGCTACGCTCAGAATGACATGTCGCGGGCTTCATCCGAAGGGCCCTGCCACTCCCTGTCATCCTGAGGGCTTCGCCCGAAATGCCCGCTCCCTGTCATCCTGAGGGCTTCGCCCGAAGGATCTTCATTCAACGGAAAGTATTATACATAAAAACCACATGATGCACCACAACCAAATAAGCCAATTTGTATCTTTTTAAAATAATTCAAAAAATTCTGATATAAAGCTAAATTATCTGACAATTCTTCCGATAATATAAATAGAAAGGAAACTTGGTGGGTGTTATGGATATGAATGGAATCGTTACCATGATGATCGCGCCGGTCGTTATGAAGAATAAATCGAATAAGGAAGATCAAAAGGCAAAGGTCAATGCTAAAAAGGCCAAAGCAAGGAAGCATGATGACAAGCCATCCTTTGAAGAAGAATTCGCCGCAACCTACCAGCATGACCCCTACGCCGAGCTAAACGGTGTAACATATAAAAGACCAACTGTAAAAGGTTATTAGTCGAAGGTTTGTCCCTCCTCTTTTCATACTTTTAACGAAAACGGATCCATGCTCCCCCTTGGATCCGTTTTCAATTGCAAAAAAAGGCGGGACTGTAAAGCCCCGCCCTGATCTTGCTACATTTGGTGTCGGACCACCTTGTACTCGTCTCCGTCACGGTAGTAAATACAGGTCTTAAAGCCTTCACTAACCATCCTGCCGTAGTCGTCCTCGTCCATATCCACACTGCAAAAATAATCCTCGTCCTCCTCGTCATACTCGAGGTAGGCACAGGTATCACATAAACTCATAACAGATCGATCCAGTGCCTGGTGTACTCCACCATGGCATCCTTTGTTGCCTCGAGACCGAGTCTCGAAATATTGACTGACAGGTCATAAGCTCTTGAATCGCCCCACTTAAAATCACAATACTGCTCGTGGAACTTTTTCCTCATACGGTCTATCCTGGTGATCTTGGTCATGGCATCACGCTCGGAAAGCCCCTCGCGGTCACAAACACGTATAACCTTGTCATACATATCCGCCATCACAAAGTAGGTGATAAGTCCCGGATAATCCCTAAGCACCATACCTCCACATCGGCCAACTATCACAAATGACTCTCCCTCATCGGCCCTCTCACGGATAAAATCAAACTCCATCCTGGCAAGAGTCTCCGATGTGTCGCTGGAATGGCCTCTCACATGGCGCGTCAGAAGCGGTGAGCCCTTTTCCTCGTACTCTGCCATCTTGGCCGCATGCTCCGGTTTGCCCTTGAAGATCTCCTCAAGGATGTTCCTGGAATAATACTTCAGTCCGAACTCCTGGGCAATAGCCTGTGCGATCTTGTGACCGCCGCTGCCAAACTCACGCTCCAATGATACAAGAACCTGCTTACCCATATCACGCCCCCCTTTCAAGTCTAAGCGTAAAACCCCTTTACTGATCTTATTTTATCACTTCCCGTATTTATTTGCATTATGATTTTTCAATCGACATCCAGATATTTTTCCACCTCGTCCCAGTCGATCTTTTCGTCCTTGTAAAAATATTCCCGGTCGCGCTCCCCTATTGCCCTTAGTACCCGGCAGGGGTTTCCCACGGCCACTACATTTTCCGGTATATCCTTTGTGACCACTGAACCCGCACCTATAACAGAGTTGTCACCTATGGTGATCCCCGGCACTATCACTGTGCCCGCTCCTATCCAGACGTTGTTTCCGATGTGTACGTCCTTGTTGTACTGCAGCGCTTTTTCCCTGGTTCGGGGTTCTATGGGATGGTTTGCCGTAGCCACCACTACATTGGGGCCAAAAAGCACCGCATCACCCACATATATCCTGCCGTCATCCACCAGGGTCAGTCCAAAGTTGGCATACACCCTGTCTCCAAAAAAGACATTTTTTCCTCCCCAGTTTGCGTGAAGGGGCGGCTCAATATAGCAGTCCTTTCCAATGGCTCCAAACATCTCCTTTAAAAGCTCGTTGCGCCTGTCCATCTCCGAGGGTCTGGTCATGTTAAAGTCATACAGCCTCTCCAAAAGCCTTCCCTGCTCGTCCATGATCTCGTCTACTCCGGGGTCATAGATGAGGCCCGCTTCCATTCTTTTTTTGTCCTCCGGCATAATTCCTCCTTAGTTTATCATTGTCGAAAGGTCGTCCACACAACCCTCTTTCATCATTTGCTACTTTGTCTGCTTGTTTATGTAATTGGACTTGTATTTCGAGTACAATATCTTTTGGCTCTTGTAGAGACCGTAGTACCCCGAAATGGTATAACTCACTGCGACAGCTATGATAAAAAGGGGCGCAGCATCCATACCGAACAGTTCCATCAATAGTATGAAAGATGTGATGGGACAGTTTGTCACGCCACAGAAAAATGCTCCCATGCCAATGGCAGACATCAAAAGAGTGGTACTGGGGGAAGCTCCAAATATCCAGGCAAAGAAAACTCCAAGGGATGTGCCGATACAAAAGGACGGGACTATCTCACCGCCACGATATCCGGCCGCTATGGATACCACAGTAAAAATCATCTTGGGAATGAATGCCGCAACGAAGACCTCCCCGCCGGGTGTAAATGCAGCATTTATTATGTTTATTCCGGTACCATTATAGGTCTGGTCACCCGCAATAAGGGTAAATATCAAAACCAGGGTGCCTCCCACAAAAGCCCTGACATAAGGATTGGAAGCACGTTTTTCCGCCGTCCTCTCGGTCAGGTTTAAAAGTATGCAAAACACCATTGATGCCAGTCCGCAGGCTGCCGCAAAAAGTGCCGTAAGCACAGCGCTCTTTATCGAAAGCGAAGGGACATCATATAGCTTAAAGCCCAGATTGGGAAAACCCAGCTTTTGAGCTATGCCTCTTGCCACAAAGGAGGATATGACACAAGGCATCAGCGCCGCATAGTGCATGATCCCTACAGATACCACCTCCATGGAAAATACCGCCGCCGTAAGAGGAGTGCCAAAGACTGCTG
>CAMODS010000053.1 GCA_946611525.1 uncultured Lachnospiraceae bacterium
TCAGAGTCAACAGGAGCTGTTCGTCTCTTAAATGGTAAGCCTGAGATCGACGAGCAGATGCAGGCTCTTGCAGCTAAGTATCAGGAAGAGACAGGCAATGAGCTCGTAGTTGAGACCATCGGTGGTAACTCCAACGCAGGTGATGAGCTTAAAAAGATGTATCAGGCAGACAACATGCCCGACATCTTCGTAATCGAGGCTAACCAGGCAGCAAACTGGGATGGCATGCTTGCAGATCTTGCAGGTGAAGCATGGACAGACAAGACAGACTTTGAGCTTGTAAATGATTCCATGGGAACCATCGGCTTCCCTTACACAGTAGAGGCTACAGCACTTGGTTACAATGCTGACATCCTTGAGAAGGCAGGCGTTGATCCCGCATCTCTTACCAGCCCCGCAGCTTGGAAGGAAGCAGTAGAAAAGATTGATTCACAGAAGGCTGATCTTGGTCTTACAGCAGTATTTGGCTGGTGTGCAGAGCCTGCAGATCTTGGATGGTCATCAGGTACACACGTATTCGGTCAGTACCTTGACGCAGGCCTCAAGCCTGATGATACCACATACATCGATCTTTTGAATGACGGTGGACAGATCGATAGAGACCGTATGACAAAGTTTGCTGAGTTCGTTGGCATGATGAACCAGTATTCAGATCCTGATCTTCTTACCACAGGTACATATGATCAGCAGGTTGCAGGTTTCGTAGATCAGAAGTACGCTTTCATCACACAGGGTAACTGGTGTGTAACAGAGGACAAGGGCTTCAAGATGGGCTTCGCTCCCTACGCTTTTGAGGATGGCATCAACACCATCATCGCAGGACCTCCTTCATACTGGGTTGCATACTCTGACGGTAACGTTGAAGGCGCAAAGGCATTCTTCAACTGGTGCGCAGGCGACTCCGCTCAGGATATCCTTGTAAACCAGGCTGGTCTGGTATCACCTTTTAATGATTGTAAGTATGAAGCTACCAATCCTTTCTTCGAGAGCATGAACAGCTACATCACAGCAGGCAACTACTCCGGATGGCACACAATGCTCAAGAAGGATGGTCTTCAGAACGAGACTTGCCAGGTATTCGCAGACTATGCAAGCGGCAAGCTTGACACTGCAGGCTTTGTAGATACTATCGAGCAGGTTATCAAGAACTACTACGCTGAATAAGGCAATCCATATTCCAGGGGTCAGACCCTACGGGTCAGGCCCCTGATTTTTTTAGAAAGGGGGTTTGTGATGGGAAACGAAGTTTCTATGGGAAGAAAGATAGCTTCAATCCTTACGCTTGTTGTGGGAGTCCTCTTTTTCTGCAGGGCGATGATGCTGGACCTGTCAGGTTCCAAGGTGGACTACAGAGGTGAGCTGCTCATTATCGGGGTTGTTCTTATCATCGCGGGCTTATACTTTTTCCCTACGCTTAAATATCACAGAACTATAATCAACATTATCTTTTTATTCCCGCTGTTGTTCGCATTTTTAGTTACGGTAATCATTCCCCTGGTGCTGGGTGTATCATATTCCTTCACCGACTGGAATGGTATGAAGATGAACAATATAGTGGGACTGGCAAATTACGCCAAGATCTTTTCACAAAAGGATTTCATCTGGTCCATACTGATCACCTTCATGTTTGTTATCTTCAACATGATATTAGTCAACCTGGTGGCTTTCCTTTTGGCCCTGCTTTGCACATCAAAGCTTAAGGGAATGGGATTTTTCAGGGCGGCATATTTTTTGCCCAACCTGATCGGTGGTATCGTACTTGGTTACATCTGGAAGTTCGTTTTTTCAAACGTTGTTACCAGGATCACCATGGCGCTTATCAAGGACAACACGTCCATGCTTGAAAATTTCAAGACCGCTTTCGTTGCCATCATCATCGTATATGTATGGCAGTATGCAGGATACATCATGCTGATCTACATCACGGGTCTTAATACGGTCCCCGGGGATGTGATCGAGGCGGCAGCTATCGACGGAGCTTCTCCGGCACAGACACTTTTCAACATAAAGATCCCTATGATAGCTCCGACCATTACGATCTGCACTTTCCTTACTCTGACATCCGCATTCAAGCAGTTCGATGTTAACCTGGCACTGACAAATGGTACTCCTTCGGCTGACTTTGCAGGCGAGTATATTACACAGGGTACCTCGATGCTTGCACTGAATATCTTCCAGACAGCGGTTATAAAGGACAACTATCCTCTGGGCCAGTCCAAGGCAGTATTGTTCTTTATCATACTTGCCATCGTATCCATCCTGCAGGTTAGGATATCCAATAAGAAGGAGGTGGAGCTGTAATGCATACAAAAGAAAAAACATCTTCAGTTGTAGTAAAGCTGATCATAGCTGTAGTTGTGGCTATATATGTGTTATTCCCCTTCTTCCTTGTGGTGATCAACTCCTGCAAGACCAAGGATGCCATTACGGCTGATCCTATAGGGTTGGGTGGAGCCAGCTTCGGGATGCTGATGGAAAATATTACTTCTGTTATCAACAACAAGAGCTTCCCCTTCTGGAAGGCTTTCGGATACTCGGTAGAGATCACAGTTTTGTCACTTATATTTTTGGCTTTATTTGGATCCATGGCAGCATGGGTGATCTGCCGTAACAAGACAAAGTGGTCCACAGTGATATACTTTACATTTATCGCATCCATGATCATTCCTTTCCAGGTGGTCATGCTGCCCCTTATCTCTACCTTCCGTGACGCCGGAAAGTTTGTGGGTATCAACATGCTGTTTTCGGTAGCCGGTCTGGTATTTGCATACCTTGGTTTCGGCGGAGCCATGACGGTATTCATCTTAAACGGCTTTATAAAGGGCATACCCTATGAGCTTGAGGAGGCCGCATCGATAGACGGTTGCCGTCCCGAGCAGACATTTTTCAGGGTTATCTTCCCTCTTTTGACACCTGTCATCACCACAGTTACCATCCTAAATGGTATGTGGATATGGAATGACTTCCTGCTCCCCAACATGCTTTTGGGAGCAAGCAGCGGCGGCAGCGGCGGCGTTACCACACTTCCCGTTGCAGTGCAGGCGTTTGTAGGATCAAAGGTAATCGAGTGGAACCTTTTGCTTTCCGCTACATTACTGGCTATTATCCCCATCGTGGTACTGTTTTTGATAGCTCAAAAGCAGATCATGAATGGAATGATAGAAGGAGCGGTCAAGGGTTGATTTGCTATGAAGGATTTCTTTTCACTGGACGGGCCCCTTATGCGGGCACTGTCCGGTATCACCACACTTTTGATACTTAATATTTTAACGTTGGTCTGTTCCCTGCCGGTATTTACGGCAGGGGCGGCACTGACGGCCTTAAACTACTGTCTTATGAAGATGGCGGACGATGAGGATACCAGGATCGTTGCCATGTATTTTGGGCAGTTTAAGAACAACTTCAGATCCGTCACAGGCCCATGGCTTGTGATCCTGGGATTTGGAGTTTTTTTATACTTTGATTATCAGGTTTTTGTTTTATCGGCGGAGACTGTCAGGACCATTGCCATCATCCTTATATATCTGGCGGCCCTGATATGGATGTTCTTGTACGTCTGGTTTTTCCCGCTGGCCGCAAAGTTTGAAAACAGCTTTGGGGCAAAGTTTAAAAATGCATTTTTGATGGCGGTGGGAGCCTTACCCCGCACGGTGGCCATGGTGGCGATCTGGGTGGTGACTCTCTTTGTACTGACACAGTACTACAGGCTGCTTCCGTTGTTTTTATTTTTTGGTATATCGCTTCCCGCATATCTGTCGTCCTTTTTATACTATCCGGTGATAAAGCGGCAGATCGAGCAAAGAGATGAAGATCCTTCGGACTGACGTTCTTGGGATGACAGGAGAGAGATTCCAGTGTCATTCTGAGGGTCGCGAAGAATCTATGAGGTAGAATAAATGGCAAAGAAAAAGACTGAATTTGAAAAAAGGCTTGAGCCTTATTATGATGAACTTAAGTGGCTGTATTATGAACTCTATCATGACGATTATGCAGCTTTTGACTATTTTATAGAAATGCTAAAAAGGATGGAGAGCGAAAGAAGTCCCGAACTTAAGGCATGGGATAAGAAGCGTTTAAGAAAGGGCGACTGGTACAAGGATAACAAGCGGCTGGGCATGCTTTTATACGCTGACAATTTTGCATCGAACCTTAAGGGAGTGAGCCGGCATCTGGATTACATCAAGTCCACAGGCATAAACTACCTGCATCTTATGCCCCTTTTGGAAAGCCCCGAGGGCCGTTCTGACGGAGGCTATGCGGTATCGGACTTTAGAAAGGTGGATCCCAAGATAGGCACCATGGATCAGCTTTCAAAGCTTGCAGGCGAATGCCACGATGCGGATATTTCAGTTTGTCTCGACTTTGTCATGAACCACACCAGTGAGGATCATGAATGGGCCAGACGGGCAAAAGAGGGAGACAGATCATACCAGGAGAGATACTTCTTTTTTGATGACTGGAGCATTCCCAACGAGTTTGAAAAATATGTGCCTCAGGTATTTCCCCAGACTGCACCCGGCAACTTTACCTGGTGTGAGCAGGCCGGCAAGGTGGTAATGACCACATTTTATCCTTATCAGTGGGATCTGAATTACCGCAATCCTGTGGTGTTTAATGATATGACGGAAAACATGCTCTATCTGTGCAATCAGGGCGTGGATATAGTCAGGCTTGATGCCACTCCCTATATCTGGAAGACACCGGGCACCAATTGCCGAAATCTTCCCCAGGTGCACACTTTGGTCCGCATGATGCAGATAGCTTCCATGGTGGTTTGCCCCGGCACCCTGCTTTTGGGTGAGGTTGTAATGGAGCCCAAGGAGGTAGTACCGTATTTCGGCACGGTGGAAAAACCGGAGTGTAACCTTTTGTACAACGTCACAACCATGGCAAGCCTCTGGCATACGGTGGCGACACATGACACCAGGCTTTTGCAGGATCAGCTGTACAAGACATTTTCACTTCCCAGGGAGTATGTATTTTTAAATTACTTAAGATGTCACGACGATATCGGATGGGGACTTGACTACAACTATCTGAAGCAGTTTGGCGTGGATGAGGTCAGCCATAAAAAGTACTTAAATGATTATTTCAGGGGATATGTGTACGGAAGCGACTCCAGGGGAGAGCTTTACAATGATGATCCCAGGCTGGGAGATGCCAGACTCTGCGGCACCACAGCATCCCTTTGTGGCATAGAGGCTGCGGAGTATGAAAAGGATGGTGAAAAACTGGCGAGGGGCATTACACTCGATATCATGCTTCATGCATTTGTTCTTTCCTTATCCGGTATACCGGTGCTCTACAGCGGCGACGAGATCGGACAGCTCAATGACTATACCTACCATGACGATCCCCTGCGCCGGGAGGACAGCAGATATCTTCACAGGGGACATTTCAACTGGAAGGATGAGAAAAAGACAAAAAAGAACGGTACCCGTGAGCACGATATTTATACGGCCATAAAAAAACTGGCAAAGCTCCGTGGCTCATCAAAGGCATTTTGCTCCCAGGCCGACACCTGGCTGATCCCCACAGGCAATGACTGCGTGGTGATGATGGGGCGCTATTACAAGGATGAAAAGGTGCTCTGTATTTTCAACTTCAGTCGGGATACACAGTGGATACGCACCGATGCCGATGAGGAGTTTATGGATATGTGGACCGGCGAGCCGGCCCGTGCAGATGACTTTTGCCTGGAGCCCTACAGTTTCAAATGGCTGCATATCCATTACTGATAAAGGAGGAAAAATATGGCAGGATATGACGTGGTGGCTCTTGGAGAGCTGCTCATAGATTTTACTGACAGCGGAGACAGCCCGCAGGGCAACCCGCTGATGGAGGCCAACCCCGGCGGAGCACCCTGTAATGTGCTGGCCATGCTTTCAAAGCTGGGCAAAAAAACGGCCTTTATCGGAAAGGTTGGAGATGACATATTTGGCAGGCTTTTAAAGGATGCCATAGAAGAAGTGGGTATCGACAGCAGAAATCTGGTGTTTGATAAGGAGGTGAGGACCACCCTTGCCTTTGTAAAGACATATCCGGGAGGAGACAGGGACTTTTCCTTCTACAGAAACCCGGGAGCCGATATGATGCTTGAGGAGTCTGATGTGGACGAGGCACTTTTAAAAGACACAAAGCTTTTCCACTACGGCACTCTTTCCATGACGGCAGCCAAAGCGGCAGATGCTACGAAGTCAGCCATAAAAAAAGCCATGGATGCAGGGGCAGTGATCTCCTTTGATCCCAATTACCGGGCACCTCTTTGGAATACCGAGGACGATGCAAAGGACGCTATATGGTGGGGCATTAAAAACTGCGATGTGTTAAAGATCTCCGATAACGAGATAGAGTTTATAACAGGCATAGCTGATATCGATAAAGGAATAGAAGCCATAATCCATGAGGCGGGTGAAAAGGCACCGAAGCTGGTATGTGCGTCCATGGGACCCGACGGTAGTAAGGCGTTTTATAAAGGAAACGTGGTATTTGGCGGTCCGCATTTGCGTGACGACACCATCGAGACAACAGGAGCGGGGGATACATTTATGGCATGTGTTCTCTATCATGTTTTGGAATACGGTATAGATGGTTTTGATGAAGAAAAGCTAAAAAAGATGCTTGATTTTGCAAACACAGCAGCATCCATAGTGACCACCCGAAAGGGGGCGCTGAGGGTTATGCCGACTATGGAAGAGGTTAAAGAAGAATTGTAAGATTCTTCGGGCTGCGCCCTCAGAATGACAGGGAGAGGCTGCGCCCTTAGAATGACAAGGGAGGCTGCGCCCTCAGAATGAAGTAGAAAGGAGACGCAAAATGAGAAAAAGTGGAGTATTGCTCCCGGTGTTTTCGCTGCCGGGGCCATACGGGATAGGCTGCTTTTCCAAGGAGGCGTACAAGTTCGTTGATTTTTTGGCAGATGCAGGCCAAAGCTACTGGCAGATGCTTCCCATCGGTCCCACCAGTTACGGCGATTCCCCCTACCAGTCATTTTCCACCTTTGCCGGCAATCCATATTTTATCGACCTGACAGAACTTATCGACAGAGGGCTTTTGAAAAAGGCAGAGTGTGACCATACAAAGATGAAGGCCACAGACAGTTATATTGATTACGGGATGCTTTATGAGAAGCGTTATCCCATCCTTAAAAAGGCCTTTGGCAGACTAAAAGCGGATGATATAGAAAAGCTTGATAAGTTTGTTCAAAAGAATAAAAAATGGCTTCCTGACTACGCACTGTTTATGGCTTTAAAGGATGCCCACGGCGGCGACTCATTTATGAAGTGGGAGGATGACTTGAGGCAGAGAGAGCCGCAGGCTCTTGAGGATGCAAGATCGGAATACGATGAGGAGATCAGATTTTACGAGTGGCTCCAGTATGAGTTTTTCCGTCAGTGGAAACGTCTTAAAAAATATGCCAATAAAAAGGGTATCGAGATAATAGGCGACATACCTATTTATGTGGCAGAGGACAGTGCTGATGTTTGGTCTGCACCGGAGCTGTTTCAGATGGATGAGGACGGACGGCCGGTGGCAGTTGCGGGATGTCCGCCGGATGCATTTTCAGAGGATGGACAGTTGTGGGGCAATCCGCTGTACGACTGGAAACGCCACGAAGAGGAGGGCTTTAACTGGTGGATACGCCGCATGAAAAACTGCATGAAGCTCTACGACGTCATCCGCATAGACCACTTCAGGGGCTTTGATGAATACTACAGCATCCCCGCCGGCGATGATACGGCAAGAAACGGAGAGTGGAAAAAGGGCCCCGGTAAAAAGCTTTTTAAAGCGATAAAAAAGAAGCTGGGTGATACGCCCATCATAGCCGAGGACCTGGGCTTTATGACCGACAGTGTAAGAAAGCTGGTAAAAGATACGGGCTTCCCCAACATGAAGGTTTTAGAATTTGCATTTGATGGACGGGATGCGTCCTCGGCCTCAGGAAAGACCAATGAGTACCTGCCCTTTAACTACGATAAAAACTGTGTGGTGTACACGGGAACCCACGACAACGAGACGGTAAGGGGATGGCTTGGCAGCATTAAAAAAGCTGAGTATAATGAACTACAGGATTACCTGGACTACAACATTTCCAGGAAGGACGTGCTGACGAGAAAGCTGGTGCGGGCTGCACTGGCGTCATCTGCCAATATGTGCATCATCCCCATGCAGGACTGGCTGGGTCTTGGCAATGAAGCCCGGATCAATACGCCCTCCACTCTGGGGAATAACTGGAAGTGGAGGATGGATCGTCTGGCAATGTCGGAC
>CAMODS010000054.1 GCA_946611525.1 uncultured Lachnospiraceae bacterium
ACAAGCTTCTTTTCCATATCCTCCTCAAGCACCTTCTTTTCACGGATGGACTCAGGGATCTCAGGGTACTTGCTCTTTACGTGCTCAAAGAGAGCTTTCTCAAAGTCAAGAATACGATCCACAGGTACATCCAAAAGATACTTCTGTGTAGCCGCATAGATGATCATGATCTGATCCTCAACGGGCATGGGTGCGTACTGAGGCTGTTTTAAAATCTCCTGAACGCGCTCACCCTGCGCCAGCTTTTCTGCTGTATCCGCATCAAGCTCGGAACCGAACTGTGCGAAGGATGCCAGCTCTCTGTACTGAGCCAGATCCACACGGATGGGAGCTGCGATCTTTTTCATAGCCTTGATCTGAGCCGAACCTCCTACTCGTGAAACCGAAAGACCCGCATTAATAGCCGGGCGCTGACCTGCATTGAATGCATCGGTCTCTAAGTAGATCTGTCCGTCTGTAATGGAGATAACGTTTGTGGGGATATACGCCGAAACGTCACCTGCCTGTGTCTCGATAATGGGCAATGCGGTAAGTGAACCGCCACCAAGTGCATCCGACAATCTGGCTGCTCTCTCAAGCAGTCTTGAATGCAGATAGAATACATCTCCGGGATATGCCTCACGTCCGGGCGGACGCCTCAAAAGCAAGGAAAGTGTACGGTAAGCTATAGCGTGCTTGGACAGATCATCATAGATGATCAGGACATCCTCGCCCTTTTCCATCCACTCCTCGCCCATAGCGCAGCCACTGTAAGGAGCGATATACTGCAGGGGTGCCAGCTCGGATGCTGTGGATGCAACTACCGTGGTCCACGCCATGGCGCCGTACTCCTCGAGAGTCTTAACCAAGGCTGCAACAGTAGATGCCTTCTGTCCGATGGCTACATAGATACATTTTACGCCCTGTCCCTTTTGGTTGATAATGGTGTCAATGGCGATGGCTGTCTTACCGGTCTGCTTATCACCGATGATAAGCTCGCGCTGTCCCCGTCCTATGGGTATCATGGAATCGATAGCCTTGATACCTGTCTGAAGGGGTGTATCAACCGACTTACGAGAGATAACGCCGCTGGCAACTCTCTCGATCTGACGGAACTTGTCTGTCTCAATGGGTCCTTTGCCGTCGATGGGCTGACCAAGGGCATTGACAACACGCCCTAAAAGAGCATCACCTACGGGAACCTCAACCACTCGTCCCGTGGTCTTTACGGTGTCACCCTCACTGATGTTCTTCTGGTTACCCAAAAGCACGGCACCCACGTTATCCTCCTCGAGGTTTAAAACCATGCCGTATACTTCGCCGGGGAACTCCAAAAGCTCTCCCTGCATGGCCTTCTCGAGTCCATGGATACGAGCTATACCATCTGCCACCTGGATAACGGTACCTACATCCGACACCTCCAGGGCAGAGGCATAGCGTTTCATTTGCTCTTTTATTACTGAGCTGATCTCCTCCGGTCTTAAATTCATGGAGCGCTCTCACCTTCTTCCTATAATACTAAAATTGCCTATGCGCGACTAAGTTCTCTTGACAGATTATAAAGCTTGGTCCTGATGGAGGAATCCACCACACGGTCTCCTATGCGGATCACCATGCCGCCGATAAGCTCCTCATCAACCTTGTAATCCATTTCAAAGGACTTGTAATCTGTGGTTTCCAAAAGCCTCTTTTCGATCCTGTCCTTTTGATCTTCGGTCAGTTCCATTGGAGTGGATACATGAGCCACACCAATGTTTTTATACTCCTTGACCCTGTCGACAAAGTACGATAAAACACTCTTGATTTCGGAAAAATGTCCCTTTTCCACGATCATACGCATCAGGCCGATTATCTCATCCGAGATCTTACCCTTGAAAATGGTATCAACTGTCTGAAGCTTTTCATCCTGGGGGATCTGGGGATGTGTCATCATTGCCATAAAGTCCCGGTTCTCATCCAGTACCTGTATCAGAAACCTGACCTCGTCATAAAAAACATCTACCCGGTTCTCCTCAATAGCAAGCTCAAACAGTGCGTCACCATATACGGTCTCTACCTGCTTTGCCATGAAAAACCACCCATTTCCTTTAATGTGTCATCCACAAGTGACGCCTGAATGGTAGTGTCGATATTTTTGGTCACTACCTTTTGTGCCATGAGTGCTGCAACTGCGATCATCTGCTGCTTCATCTCATCCTCCACAGCCTTGGCCTCAAGTCTTGCATCCTCTCTGGCCTTAGCAATGATGGCGGCTGCTTCCTCCTTGGCATCACTGATTATCTTGTTTTCATTGGAAAGCGCTTTGGATCTCGCATCCGCAAGGATCTTTTCCGCTTCCTTGTCGATATCCTTCAGCTTCTTTTCGTATTCTTCCTTGAGCTGTTCTGCCTCTTCCTTGTCCTGTAACGCGTCGTTGATGTTGTTTGCGATACGGGTCCGGCGTTCACCCATAAACTTACGTACCGGATTGAACAAGAGGTACGAGAGTAAGATGAACAGAAACGGAACGGCAATGATAAGAAGCGTTGCGTCCGCAAGAAGCTGAATGTCAAGATTAAATAATCTCTCCATTTAAAACTCCTTTTTTAGCCAACTAAAGGTTTTACGAAAAGCAGAAGAAGTGCAACCAGAAGTCCGTAAAGACCTGTGGTCTCAGCAACTGCCTGTCCCAAAAGCATGGTAGACATGATCTGTCCCTGTGCGCCGGGGTTACGACCAACTGCTGCTGCCGCATGACCTGCTGCAATACCCTGACCTACACCAGGGCCGATACCTGCTATAACAGCAAGACCTGCGCCGATGGCTGAGCATGCTAAGATTAAATCCTGTCCTGTGATTCCCATTTTGATGTCCTCCTTTGTTTTTAATACATTGGTTTAAAACAAACGCATGTAATGAGTTTATTTTACTTTGATTTTTCCGCAACAGCGGGGGGATCTCCCATCTGCTGTGCGATGTACGTCATAGTCAGCATACAGAATACGTATGTCTGAATAGCTCCCGAAAATAGGTCAAAATACACATGAAGTACTGCGGGCCAGACATAGGCTATAGCCTTTAGCAGTCCGTAGACCAGTGCCATGATGATGGTGCCCGATAAAACATTGGCGAAAAGACGCAGACTCATGGATATGGGTACCGCTATCTCGCTGATAAGGTTGATCGGAAACCAGATCGGAAGCCAGGGCGGCAGAGGCGAACACATATCCACCCAGATGCTCTTTAAGGAATTATGCTTAAACTGATTGAAATGTATCAGAGTAAACGTAATGAGAGCAAGAGCAAGGGTAGTACCGTAGTCTGCCGTAGGGGGCCTAAGTCCAAAGATACCGGAAATATTGGATACCAGAATAAATAAAAACAGGGTACCGATATAATTCCTAAACTTTGGAGCGCTCCACCCCATCGCTCCATCCACGATGCCGTCCAAAAACTCCACTATGACCTCGATCACATTCTGAAATGCATCCGGCACATCAGTGGCATTTTTCATCTTGCGGTTTACAATAAGTGCAAAGATAATAAGTGCCAGCATGACGATCAGAATACATACATGGGATGTGGTGATCCAGACTTCATGACCAAAGAACTTATAGGTAAATAGTCCATGTATCATAAAGTCAATGTCATCAGCGGATGGCATGGATGACATCACTACTGCATTTCCCACTCTATCACCTCCTTTATTTTAGTCGCATGTATTATAGATAAGATTTTTGTCATTCTGAGGGCCGCAGGCCCGAAGAATCTTTTTTTAATACCTTCTGTATCAGTGGCTGTGCATATGCACTTATCTTAAGGGAAAGTACCCCGATAAATGCCGCGTAGAAATTGCCAAGCTTAAAATACATCATGGCAAAGAATATAAGTACCACGCACACATATCTTAATGCCGAAAAAACAGCCATCTTTTTGGTGGCAGTGCCCTCGTACCTGACGGACTCCTCCAATATCCATGCAATGTGTATGGCCATCCCTGCTGCACAACCGATACCTATCAAAACCCCTGTGGTAAACAAAAGCTTGTCCTTTGCAAACCAGATCCCTATAAGCTCCTCAATGATACCATATATCAATATCCCGAAAAGCAGGCCGGGCAGGGCTTCATTCATCCTTTTTAAAGCTTTTATCATCCCTGTTCTTAAGATACTTTTTAACTATTTTATACACCGATTCCATACCGGCGGCCGCCCCTATGATAAAACCGATCACAGGGATCAGATCGGACCCGGCCTTTTTACCGATCCACACTCCCAAAAGCGTGCACATCATTATGGGCACCAGCATCGAGATACCCAGCTGTGCTATGAGTGTGAGCATTTCAAAAACTTCGTTTCGTTTTCTCATACTTCCATGGAAACAGTACGTCCTGTATGCTCGTATTTTTTGAAGGTCACCCCCGCTGCTGTAAGCATCCTCTTTGAAGCAATGACGCTGGGAGTATGCTCATACTTGTCGCTGTCGTAAATGATCTCCCTGATGCCGGACTGAATGATGGCCTTGGCACATTCATTGCAGGGGAAAAGCGATACATAAAGCTTAGCTCCTTCCAAAGAGCCCCCTCTGTAGTTTAAAATGGCATTGAGCTCACTGTGGGTGGTATAAAAATACTTGTTGTCCAGAGGATCACCATCCCTGTTCCAGGGAAACTCGTCATCGGAGCAGCCGACGGGAAAACCGTTGTATCCCATGGACAAAATCTTGTTGTCCTGGCTGACTATACAGGCTCCAACCTGAGTATGCGGATCCTTTGAACGCATGCCCGATAAAAAGGCAATGCCCATAAAGTATTCGTCCCAGCTTAAATAATCTTCTCTTTTATCGCTCACTTAAGCCTCCTCGGTATCCTCTTTGCAAAGCTTGTCATTAAGCTTTTTAAGAGTAGTCTTTAACATCTCAAAACATATGCCATAGGTCTGGAGCGTCCCACCAAAGGGATTCATGATTGGCAGCTCCTCTCCCACATAGTCCGTAAGCAAAAATGTGTTGCTCTCATTGGCAGTGTCTATGCTGTCAATGATCTTTTTAAGGGATGAGGCCTCCATGGTAAAAACTATGGTATCTAAGGTGATATCCGAAGCCACAAGCTTTTGCGATTCGAAATCGGTAAGATCGATCCCGTTTGAGATCATCACTGCCTGAGCCTTTTGGTTAAGTGGCTCGGAAAACTGCACTATGATCCCCCGGGATAAAACCTCTGCATCCCCACTGTATATGCTTTTAAAAATCTCTGCTGCCATGGGTGCCCGGGTGATCCCGTTGCCCTCAGCAAATATCACACGTTTGTATTTTCTCATTTTTCACCCAAAAAGTCTATCAATTTATTAAAAAAACTGTAAGTTTTGTATAAAATATGGCTTTATACAGAAATAACCCTGTGTCCGGCTGCTTTTAAAAGCCTGTTCATTATAGCCGTACCTACATTGGGTGTGTTAAAAGACTCGGAGTAAATCTCCTCTATGTCCTCCTCGTCAAGTCTCCTTAAGATGTCGTAGAGGTTTTTGGCTATCTCTTCCTCATGGCTTAAAGCACCTATATCAAATACCCGGTATCCGCTGTAATTTTTAGCAGTCTCGCTGCTTGCGATGACAGCCACCTTTTGTCCGGCATTTTTGCACTCATCACAGCTGTCCTTTATACGTGAGATCACCGCCTGCCTGTCACCCTCAATGATGGTAAGCCGGCCACGGGGTGCATAGTGTCTGTATCTCATACCGGGGGCTTTGGGCCGGATGTGCTCATCCTCTGACTTAAGTCCCGGATCCATGGCTGCCTCACCGGTCACCTCACGGACCATGGCCAGATTAATGGCTCCCGGGCGCAAAATAGTAGGAACCTCTTCAGTCAGATCGATGATGGTGGACTCCAGTCCTATATCCACGGCGCCCCCGTCTATGATGCAGGCAATCCTGCCATCCATATCCTCTATCACATGGGATGCTTTTGTGGGCGAAGGCCTGCCACTGGTATTTGCCGAGGGAGCCGCAATAAATCTTTCACTTTTTTTGATAAGTGCCCTGGCAACGGGATGAGACGGAAGCCTCACCGCCACAGTGTCCAGTCCGCCGGTGGTCTCATAGGGAACTATCGCTTTCTTTTTTACTATGAGAGTCATGGGACCGGGCCAAAAAGCCTCTGCCAGATCATAGGCCGCCTTTGGTATATCCTCTCCTATCTCCGAAAGACTGTCTGTCTCTGCTATATGGATGATGAGGGGATTATCCGAAGGTCTGCCCTTGGCGGCATATATCCTTTTAGATGCTCCGGGATCCATGGCATCTCCCCCAAGACCGTAAACTGTCTCTGTGGGAAAAGCTACCAGCTCGCCCTTTTTTATGTATTCAGCCGCCCGCTCTATGACCGACTCGTCTATATCGTCCGGATCTATCCTTAATATCTCTGTAATCATTGCAAATACTCGCTTATCATATCCCAGGTAGAGTCAGGTTCAAGTCCCAGCTTCCAAAAAGCCGCTCCCGCCAGTTTGTTTTCCTCCATGACATGAAGTTTCAGCTCTAAAGACCTCGAGTCCTCGATCCATGTCTGATAGTGGGACCCATCATAGTCAAATTCTGCATATCTCTGGCCCACATCGTCCAGCCAGTTTGTAGTAGCATCATATTTTTCCAAAAGGCTGTCCGTCTCGTCCATGTGTACCACTGAGCTGGTCATGCCGGTCTCATTGGTGATCCAGAGACGGTAGTAAAAGGGCATGCCCAAAACGATCTGATCCGCCGGAACATACTCAAGCATGTCAGAAACTGCCTTTTCAACAAAACCAATACTTGAGACACTGCCGGGATCATCACTTCCGGAATAGTGCTCATCATAGGCCATTATCACCACATAGTCCGCATACTTACCCTGCTCCTCATAATCATAGAAAGCGTGGAAAGATGAGGGAACATAGTTATCAATGGAAAGTACCAGGTCATTGTTTTTGCATTTTACCGAAAGCTCTCTGATAAACTCCAAAAATCCGTCTGCGTCCGTGGGCTGGAGATATTCAAAATCCACGTTGATACCGTCCATATCATATGCCACTGCAGCACCTATCAGGTTATTGATCAGGTTGTCCCTGGCCGATGCCGAGGAAAGAACAGCACTTGATGACACATCCTGGTTGTCAAAATTATTTACAAGCCCCCAAACCTGTATACCCAGATCGTGGCACTTATTTACATAGTCGTAGCTGGCAATGTTTTCTATGCCACCTTTGTTATCACTGAGTCGAAACCAGGTGGGTGAAAGGACATTGATCCCATCACCGGCCTTGTTTAAAACACTGTCTATACTGACATTCCCGGCCTTTTCCATGATCTGTACCCAGCCCAGGGAAACCTTTTCATCCATGAGGATATGCCTGTAGCTCCTCTCGGGAAGCACCGGCTCCACAGTTTCTGTGGTCCTGTCGGTAAGATACTTGTCCATGCAGTAGCCTATGACGCCGTCCTCGGTCATAACCTCTGACCATTTGCCGATCTCATCCAGCACAACCACAGCATCGCCCTTGGCCACATCCCTTAGGATCTTGCTTTTAGGTCCGCCAAGTCTGCGGATCTGTGTCTTTTTCTTTATGGAAGCTGTCTTTTTCTCCCAGCCTGCCAGCTGAATGATGATACGGTCCGGGTCGCTTTCCACAGAATACCCCATATCCGAGTACTTCTGTACAAACTGCACTGCCAGATATACCCCGCCGCCCTCCTGCTGGATAATTGGCGCATCTATACTCTCCTCTGATCGTCCTACGCTGTATGTGTTGTCCCCGATATTTACTGAAATGATATCCGTATCAGTGGTGTATCTAAGGATATTTTCACTGTCATCATAGACGTATCTGTTATCAATATTGTTCTTAATAAAATCCAACTGTAAGTAGGGTGTACCTGACAGGATCACAGCATTTGCACAGCTGTCTGTCTCGTCTGTGGGGATGTATTCACCATTTAAGATAACTGCCGCTTCGTTCTCAAAATTGCTTTCATATACCTCGGAAAGCTCCATCCTCTCCCGGGTTGGTGCATATTTTTTCGCCACAATGATAAGGCCGGCCACCAGTATTATAATGCCGGTGATCAGCAACAAATATATCTTACTCGCACTTTTTTTTCTCTTTTTCATAAGTGCCTCCTTAATCAAAACTCCACATATTATACCACAAAGTTCTAAGCTCGCTTCG
>CAMODS010000055.1 GCA_946611525.1 uncultured Lachnospiraceae bacterium
CCGTCGTGCATGTCGATCTCAAGAGGAACCGATAGTTCTGCGGCATGGGTCATCTCCTCGTTCATGATGCGATGAACTGCATCAAGTTCTCCGGTGGGTGCCTCGATGATGAGCTCATCGTGCACCTGAAGGATCAGCCGCGAGCGAAGGCCCTCTGCACGCAGCCTGTCATAGACCCTAAGCATGGCCATCTTTATGATATCTGCCGCGGTTCCCTGGATGGGTGAGTTCATTGCTACTCTCTCACCAAAGCTTCGCTGCATGAAATTACTGCTTTTAAGTTCCGGCACAGGACGCCTGCGGTCAAAAAGAGTCAGGGCATAGCCCTTTTCCTTTGCCGAAGCCACCAGACCGTCGATGTATTCCTTTAATTTCGGATAGGCCACGAAATAATTGTCGATATATTCCTGGGCTTCTTTTCTGGAGATATCCAGGTCCGCCCCTAAGCCAAAGGAGCTGATGCCGTATACAATACCGAAATTAACTGCCTTTGCATTGCGCCTCTGGGCATCCGTCACCTCATCAAAGGGAGTATTAAAAACCAGCGAGGCCGTAGCCCTGTGGATGTCCTTGTTTTCACGGTAGGCCCTGATCAGCTCATCGTCTCCGGACATATGTGCCAAAACTCTAAGTTCGATCTGGGAGTAGTCCGCATCTACAAAGACACAACCCTCTGCGGGAGTAAATGCCTTTCTTATCTCTTTACCCAGCTCCGATCTGGTGGGGATGTTTTGCAGATTGGGCTCCGTGGAAGAAAGCCGTCCTGTAGCCGTCACCTTCTGCTGGAAGGTGGTGTGGATCCTGCCGTCCTCCTCAATGCACTTCTGCAGCCCTTCCGCATAGGTGGAACGCAGCTTTGTCAGTCCCCTGTATTCCAATATATCTGAGACTATGGGATAACCCGGGGCCATTTTCTCCAGCACATCCGCCGCGGTGGAATACCCCGTCTTTGTCTTTTTTCCGCCCTTTAATCCCAGATGTTCAAAGAGCACCACGCCCAACTGCTTGGGAGAATTGATATTAAACTCCTCTCCTGCCTGGTCGTATATGCTTTTTTCAAGCCTGTCGATATCTGCCGAAAGGCTCTCTGCAAAATCCCGAAGTTCCGAGCCGTCACATCTCACTCCGGCACGCTCCATGTCATAGAGCACAAAGATCAGGGGAAGCTCCAGCTCATAGTATAGCTTTTTCATCTGCTTGTCAGAAAGCTTTTCATCAAGCTCTGCTGCCCGGCGCAAAAGATAAGCTGCCTCAAAAGCGTCATCAGCCTCGGCAGGGGACTCCTTTGCTGTGGGGTTTTCTATATACTCTGCCACGGACACATCATAAAACCCGGCTGCACCGCAGCTTTCGTAATGGGACATGAGCACATCGTAGGGTGCCTTTGAGATGATCCCGTTTTTAAAAAGGGTAGTCAGCGTGGTCTTGATATCCCGCATGACCACGGTGATACCATCAGACAGCTTTAATGAAGATGCATCTGACGTGGTATAGATCTTTGCCCCATCTGAAAATGTGAGGCCATTTTCTTTAAATACCAGAGAGACACGGCCATTTAATCCCGAAAATATCTCTGACGCTTCGTTTCCTGAGATCTGCTCTGCCTCCACAGACACAGCCGGTGCGGTACTGTCATCAAATCTGGATAAAAACTTGTTAAACTCCCACTCCTTACAAAGCTCATAAGCTGCAGGAGTATAGATGTTGCCAAGCCTTGCCGACTCAATGTCGTAGTCCACCTCAGCCTCTAATGAAATGGTGGCCAGCTCCTTTGACATCACTGCCTGATCCCAGAATTCCACGATGTTTTTGGAAGCCCTGGGAGGCTTTACGTTTGCCGCATCTTCATGCACTCCATCGATGCTGTGATACTGCGCGATAAGAGCAAAGGCAGTCTTTTCTCCGATGCCGGGAACACCGGGTATGTTGTCGGAAGAGTCTCCCATAAGAGCTTTTACATCGATATACTCCTTAGGAGTCACACCGTTTTTATCTTTGAAATCCTTAGCGTAGTAATTCTCCACCTCTGTGCCGGTAGCTTTGGTCCGTGGCAGTGCGATCTTGATATGATCGGTACAAAGCTGCAAAAGATCCCTGTCTCCGGATACTATGGTAACTTCCTTGCCATCGGCCTCGGCCTTGTAGGCTAAGGTGCCTAAAATGTCATCAGCCTCCCAGCCCTCCTTTGTGATCACGGGGATCTCCATGGCGGAAAGCATCTGCTTTATCATGGGCACCTGTTCACGAAGCTCATCTGCCATGGGCTTTCTGGTTCCCTTGTATCCGTCAAACATCTTGTGACGAAAAGTAGGTGCCGAAAGGTCAAAAGCAACCATGAGATATTCCGGCTTTTCCACCTCTATGAGATGGGTCATGATATTTAAAAACCCGATCACAGCATTTGTGTGCACACCGCTTCTCGTTGTAAGCGGGGGCATACCGAAGAATGCACGGTTTAAAATGCTGTGGCCGTCGATGAGTAACAACTTCTCCATTTTTATCTCCCATAGTATACGGCTTCCTGTAGTGTCATTCTGAGGGCGCAGCCCGAAGAATCTTACAGTGGTTTGGTGACTTTCTTCAGCCACTTAGCTTCGGATTTGGTAAGGTGGGGGGAGAGCTTCTCGTACACCATGGCGTGGTAGTCGTTTAGGGCGCGACGCTCGTATAGCGTGAGCTCGTTCACATTGATGGCGTCCACCTCGAAAGGTGCAAAGGTCAGGGGCTCAAACTTATAAAACTGCCCGTACTCCGTCTTTTCATCCTCCACACATAAAAGCTCATTTTCTATGCGGATACCGTAGCCGTCCTCCACATAGAGTCCGGGCTCATCCGTGGTGATCATTCCGGGCTTTAGCACTGCTGTAAGCTTCTTGGGATCACGGGCTTTCCAGCGCATACTCTGTGGTCCTTCATGGACATTTAGGATGTGGCCTACTCCGTGTCCGGTGCCGCAGCGGTAATCCAGTCCCTCATCCCACATGATGCCACGTGCCAAAACATCCAGATTCTCACCCCTTGCTCCGTCAGGGAAATGTGCCATGGCAAGCCTGAGATTTGCCCTGACTGTCATGGTGTAGGCATGACGCTCTTCATCAGAAAGAGGGCCAAGTGCTATGGTCCTGGTGATATCCGTGGTGCCCTGTAGATAGTGTCCGCCTGAGTCCACCAAAAGAAAACCGTGAGGTTCAAGATCAGCGTAGGACTCGGGTGTAGCAGTATAGTGCATCATGGCTGCATTGCCACCGTAGCCTGCTATGGTATCAAAGCTGACACCCAAAAAATCCTCCTGCTCACGTCTGAACCCAAGGATGATGTCTGCCGCATCAAGCTCAGACAGGGGGCGTTTACCGATATTGTTCTTTATATAGTAGATAAACTTTGTTACCGCCACTCCGTCACGGATATGAGCCAGCTTTGTGTTTTCGATCTCTGTCTCATTTTTGATCGCTCTCATAAGCTCAGTGGGATTGTCCGCTTCATAAAGCTCCGTTTTACTGCCAAAGCCCGTGGCAAGGGTAGCATTTACCACTGCAGGATCGATCATCACCTTTTTGGGATTAAGATCTTTTATCTGACGGTAAACCGACTCATAGGGCATAACCTCAATCTCGTTTTTCTTCAGATAGCTTTTGATACTGCTATCCATTGCCTCTGCCGACGCAAAAAGGATGGTCCTCTTTTTAGTCATATATAAAAACGACATGAATACCGGCACACAGGCTATGTCATCCGCACGCAGATTTAAAAGCCACGCGATATCGTAAAGGCTGGTGAGAAGATGGGCGTCACAGCCATTTTTCTTCATCTCCTCAAGAACCCTCTTTTTCTTGTCCGCAAAACTCTCGCCCACATATTCCTTTTTTAAAAGCCAGATTGGCGTCTGGGGGAGATCCGGTCTTGTCTTCCACACCTTGTCCATCAGATTGTTTCGGATGGACAGCTTTGCCCCCTTTTCATCTGTTATCTCTTTATACTTCCTGTAATCGTCGTAGGAAAACTGGCGGCCGCTAAAGCCAAGGACCTGACCGGCCTTTAAGTTCTTTTTAATATATTCCTCCACCGTGGGCACGCCCTCCTCACCCATTTCAAAAAGTGAAGTGCCGCTGCCACGGATCTCGCGTCTTGCCTGGATAAAATACCTGCCATCTGCCCACAGGTACGACTTTTTGTCTGTAACGCATACCCAGGTATTTTCACCGGTAAAGCCGGTTAAGTACTCTATCTCCTTGAAGTGGTCTCCCACGTACTCCGATGCATGATCATCAGACATCTGCATCAGATACATGTCAATCTTTTTCTTTGTCATCTCCTCGCGGAGGAGCGCCAATCTCTTTTTTGTTTCGCTCATTCTTTCCTCCTAAAAAAAGATTCTTCGTCGCTACGCTCCTCAGAATGACATAAAACTTTCCCTGTCATCCTGAGCGGAGCCCGAAGGGCGTAGCCGAAGGATCCCTTAATTCCTTCACGGTCTCCCTACCATATCATTTGCTGTTCCGTAACCATAGTATCCGTCAGGTCTGTTGACCCAGGTGTTGGCATATACCGGTTTGCCGTCTGAGTCAACGGAGGTTACCGTATAGCCTGCAAACATCTCCACATGGTAGATGCCGTTCCATCTACCGTTGCTGGCTCCGCCCTCAAAAAGCAGATCTCCGGGACGCAACTTCAACTTTTGGGTGTTGGCTTTCCCGATGCCTCCGGCCACCATCTTGCCCTTGTTGTACAGGTACAAGCCCTCCGATGCCGCCACCGGTGCGGTATAGTTACTGCCAAAACTGTATCCGTAAGGCTTGTAGGATCTCCACACCAAAGAGCTGCAGTCATAATACCCCTCGGACATTCGTCTGGGCTGGGAATATGTCCCCTTTGCTATCTGCCGCCCAAGGGAGATGACCTTGGCCTTTTTATCTGTGCAGACGTTAACTACCCAAAAATATGTATAGCCCTGATAGGTTCCTCTTATGCAGGTGGCTCCCACCTTTTTGGCCGTCACCTTTCCCGTATCCGATACGCTCACCCTGCCGTTGGATGCCTTCCATGTTATCTCGGAGGGATCCACCCGGGATGCAGCCCCGCCGGACTCCTTTACAGAAACCAGCTTAAGGGTGGTACTTTTTTTGTTTACCAAAAGCACCGATGTGTTGCCTTTTTGCTTTATCTTTGTGACATGAAGCGTTACCTCTTTTGTAACCGGACCGATACCTACAGTCACCTTTACATCTCCTGCCTTTGAGCAGTAAAGTTTCAGCACATTCTGATCGATCTTGTACGAAAAATACTTGGTATCCGCTGTGATGTTCAGAGCTCCCGCATCCTGGCTGCTGTCAAAAATGTAGTCTGTACCGGATATGGTAAACTCAGCACAGCCTGCCCCTTCATCATATGCAGCCACACCCTTGGCATTTATAAATACGTTCTCCTCCGTCTTGTCTAAAGTCAGCGAAGACAGATTGGGCAGCACCGATACATTGATGGAATATTTAAAAAGCTCCTCGCTCTCGTATCTGACCGTCCCTTTTGCGGATGTGTATTTGTAATCTGCATAACCCGTCAGGTATATGGATGCCCGCCCGGGGTTTACTCCCCTGTATGCTCCGGTGGAACTGTCCACCGTAAGGACAGATGTGTCACTGGAAAACCAGGTCACACGGGTCAGCACCTTTAGGTCGTCCGACTCGATGTACTTGCTGTCCTCCCTGTCTATGTCAAAGGTTCCGCTTTCTCCAACGGATACATAGCTTCCGCCGGAGCCTATTGCCTTTGCATTTGTTTTTTCCGTAAGAACTGCAGATGCCAGTTCCTCCTTTTCGTCCTCATCCTCCTCTTCTTCATCTAAAGATGAGGTCTCTGTTGTACTTGAGGTATCAAAAACAGATATATCCGAGGCCTCTGCCACAGACGCTACGCCGGCGCTTCCAGTTATGATAAAAAGCGCCGACAAAAGAAATCTATACTTTTTAAAATTCATTGTACTTCGTTGTCCTCTCAAAAAAAATCCAATAGACATTGTACCAAAAAGGGTGGCTTTTCGCCACCCTTTAATCTCAATAATTCTATGAAGAAGTATCATGATACCCTAAGTTCATAATGTCTGTCCACTATTTCGGCCCCGGGATCTGCCAATGCTAAAATCTTTTTTGCCGCCTCATTTACCGGCTGCATGATCACCGTGGTCTCTTTGGGATAGACGTCCATGGCCTTTAAAATGGCATCATGGAGAGCCTGCATCAGGACTGCCGGAGTATTCATAAAGCTTCCGAGCCCTGATACCAAAAGGCTTTTATCACCGCTTTTTTCTATGACCACATAGGCCTTCACCCCGTCCTTTCTGACGTGGATGACGCTGCACTCCTTATCCACTGTAGGCGACAAAAACCCATTCTCAGGCATGGGAAAGCCCTTTGATTCAATCTGCTTTTGCGCCGCGGAAAGTATCCCATCTCCCACCTCGGAAAAGGAAGTCAGGGGCTCATCACCGTAGAACTTCTCAAAGATATCGGAAGAAACCAGCTTTTCCAAAGTGGTGCCATAAAAACCTCTCGTCACATCCGGCACTCTTTTAAAGCCGTATCCCTCAAGCATGGGTGCCAGAGTCTCGTGCTCCTCAGATGAGATGATGAAATCAACGGAAATGACACCCGTGACGCCTTTTAGAGCATTTAAAAGAGCACCAAAAAGCGCACTTGCGACTCCGCGTCTCCTGTAGTCAGGGGATACATAGAGGGATATGATCTCAAAATGCTCCCCCACCAAGTACCCACAGAGGGCGCCGCAGGCTGTGCCCTCAAGTACACAGCCTAAAGCTACAGCCGGCTCCCGGGCCTCTATGAGAGTCCTTGCCCCCGGCAGCAATAATGGTGCGAAGTGACTTACATTTTCATTATCGACCAGGCATACATCCTCCACATACGCCCTAATATTATTATCAGACATTTCTCCCCTCCTATCTTGTCAGTCCCGCAAACACTCTCATGGCGCTTTCGGAATCGGTCTTTCCTATGAGGTCCTCAAGACCTAAGACTGCAAGCACGACCTTTGACACATTCTTCGTCTCATCCAACGGATTGTAATCCGAAGCGGAAAACAACAGTGAATGTACCATCTGAAAACCGGTAAACTTTACAAGTTCTTCCTCGGACTCAAAGCCCCTCGCGGTCTGTACCAGCTTTGCGTTGCTCATGGATTCTACCCTGCCACTGTAACCGCTTAATCTCGATGTGTTTTTACGCACGGCCTCAGCCTGATAGCTTCCGGCTCCTCCATAGTATTCCTCCATACCCTTGTGATCGGCTATGCAGTGATGGATAAAGGATATGATCTTTGATGCCTCCTTTACTATATTCTCCACAGCCTCTCCTACGGCATCGTTTGCACCCAGCACATCCGCTGCCACTCTGGCTACCGTACCCGCGATATCACCGGAGTTTACTATCACATCCTCCTTTTCCCTGTCCTTGGAAAAGGTAGCTGACAGATCTGTCAGCCCCCGGTTTACTGCCCTGGCATCACGGAACAGCTGGCTTTGTGCTTCACTCTGAGCTCGTATTTCTTTGGCTATCCTCTCATCATCCTTCTTCCTGTCCTCCACGGCTTTTTCAGTAGCCTCATCAAGTGCCTTCATATTTTGGGATGCGGCATAGATAGCCTTCATCGATACAGCACATGAAACGGCATCCCCAACATATCCCGTAATGTCCTCTCCGTTGTCTTCCCAGAAAGTACTGAACTTTTCACCCAGTTCCATGATCTTTTCCTGATGAGGGATCCATGCCAATAGGGAATCCACGTCTTTCGTAATGTTTTCAATACCCTCTTCATACATTTCATTCAGACTGTCAAATGTATCGCTCCCCTTGTTGTAGTATTTCATAACAAAGTTCGTGATCGTCTGTCCCAAAACCTTTTTGGCAGCAGCCTGAACCTTTTGATTTTTGACGATGCCGTCGACCTCCTCCTTCTGATCCGGGAGATCACCTATCTTCTCAAAGGCTGAGCTGATGCCTTCTATCAGTTCGTCGAGTAGTCCTTCATCAGACTCTTCGATACCTGCGCCCGCAAGGATCTTTTGAAGCGGTGTCTTTTCTACTTCCTTTGATTCCTTAATGGGCTCAAGCTCCTCGTTTATGTCATCTACCGCACCCTTTACATCTGA
>CAMODS010000056.1 GCA_946611525.1 uncultured Lachnospiraceae bacterium
AAAAAGCCACCATGGTTTTCCAGGATCCCTATTCATCACTGGATCCCCGTATGACAGTGGCTGATATCATCGGAGAGCCCCTTGATGTGCATCACATGTATTCATCAAAGGAGGAACGCAGGGAAAAGATCCTTACCCTTATGGAGCAC
This sequence comes from uncultured Lachnospiraceae bacterium, assembly GCA_946611525.1. Classification (GTDB taxonomy): domain Bacteria; phylum Bacillota; class Clostridia; order Lachnospirales; family Lachnospiraceae; genus JAILEN01. The sequence continues at coordinate 150 of CAMODS010000056.1, forward strand.
GTGGGACTGAATTCCGAGCACGCTGCCAGATACGCCCATGAATTTTCAGGCGGTCAGAGACAGCGCGTAGGTATAGCAAGATCGCTTGCGGTTGATCCTGATTTCATCGTTTGTGATGAGCCTGTATCTGCCCTTGATGTTTCCATCCAGGCACAGGTCATCAACATGTTTGATGAGCTTCAGAGCAAGATGAACCTGACATATCTTTTTATAGCACATGACCTTTTGGTTGTCAGACATATTTCTGACCGTATCGCAGTCATGTACTTAGGACATATGGTGGAGCTTGGCAAGGCTGAGGATGTTTATTCCAGACCTTTGCATCCATACACCAAGGCACTTATTTCCGCAGTGCCCGTACCCGATCCCAAGGTTGCCAAGGCCAACAAGCGTATTGCCCTTACAGGTGAGATACCTTCGCCCCTTGATGCACCCAGCGGATGTCCCTTCAGGACCAGATGCAAATACGCAACCGAGCAGTGTGCAGCAGAGGTGCCTGAGTTTAAAGAGGTGGAAAGCGGAAGGTTCTGCGCCTGCCACAGACTTAGCGAGATTGCAGATTAAGATGGGTTTAGTACCGTAAAAGGTATTGGATCATATATTAAAAAGCTACGAAAGGAGAGATTTTTAATGAAAAGATTAGTAGCTCTTTTATTAGCCGGTACTATGATGTTTTCACTTGCAGCCTGCGGTGATTCAGCAAAGGATTCCGGTAATGCCGGCACTGATGGCAGTGCAGAGGCAACAACTGAAGGAGGTGCTTCAGGAGATGAGCTCAATGTATGTCTTGCATCTGAGCCCGCAACACTTGATCCCGCACTTAACTCCGCAGTTGACGGTGGTACAGTAGTACTTCACCTTTTCTCTGGTCTCACAAAGTGGGAAAAGAGTGGTGATGGACTTGAGATCGTACATGACGGTATCAAGGACGCGACCAAGACAGAAAACGAGGATGGTACAGTTACATATACTTATACTCTTCGCGATGACATGAAGTGGTCTGACGGACAGCCTGTTACTGCAGGTGACTACGTATTTTCCTGGAACCGCGCTGCAGGCCCTGAACTTTCAGCCGACTACAACTACATGTTTGATGTAATAAAGGGTTATGCTGAAATGTGGGAGAGCAAGGACTCAGGTGAGGTAGACGAGGATGGAAATCCTATCCCCGAGTTTGTTAATCCTGATGCCAAGCTTGCTGTAGAGGCAACTGACGACACAACTCTTGTTGTTACACTTAACGTCGATGTTCCTTACTGGGAGGAGCTTATGGCATTCCCTGCATACCTTCCCGTACGTGAGGACGTAGTAGACAATGACGGTGCATGGGCAGCTGATCCTTCCACCTATGTTTGCAACGGACCTTACACCATGACAGGATGGGAGCACAACAGTGTTATCAATCTTACAAAGAACGATAATTACTATGACAAGGACTCCGTAACAATGCCCAAGCTCAACTTCTTCCTTTCTGATGATGCAAACAACATGCTTACAAACTATCAGAACGGAGACTGGCAGATGATCGACGATGTTCCCGTAAATGAGATCTCCGCACTTCAGCAGAGCTATCCCGATGAGTTCTTCAACGAGGGACAGATCGGTACTTACTATGTATGCTGGAATGTAAATGAGGAGATCCTTCCTGAGGGAAGCGGACTTTCAGGCGTTGAGGCTGAGAGAGCACGTGAGGAGATCAGGAATGCGGTTGCACTTCTTATCGACCGTCAGGACATCATTGATACAGCAGCGCAGGGCGGACAGATTCCCGCTTCTTCATTCGTTGCAATGGGTATCACAGATGCTGACTCCAGCCAGCAGTTCTATGAGAACGCAAACAAAGATGCAGGAAATTCTTACCTTGGATACTTTGATCCCTCTTCAGAGGCTATCCAGAGCAACTATGATGCTGCTATGGAGACACTGAAGAAGTATTATGATTTTGATGGCACAAAGCTTACAAACTTCCCTGCCATCACATACCTTTACAATACTTCCGAAGGTCACAAGGCTATCGGTGAGAAGATCCAGAATTCACTTGCAGCAGTAGGCATCAACATGAAGATGGAAAACCAGGAGTGGAACACCTTCCTTGAGACACGTAAGTCCGGTGACTACACCATCGCACGTAACGGATGGCTCGCTGACTACAATGATCCTATCTCCTTCCTTGATATGTGGACTTCAGGATCAGGTAACAACGATGTTCAGTTCGGTAAGGGTGCCAACAAGCAGCTTGCTGTATACAGCATCGACTGCACAGATCTTGGCTATGACTTAAAGGCTGAGAACGCTACATGGGCTGAGACCTATGATGAGGTTATCAAGCTTGTAAAGGCTGAGTCTGATAAGGACAAGAGATATGCGCTTATGCACAAGGCTGAGGATCTCCTCATGAGCACAGGCTGCATCTGCCCTATCTACTACTACACAGATCTTTATATGCTTTCAAATACTGTTGATGGTTTCTATTCAAACCCTCTCGGCTTCAAGTATTTCCAGGAAACAACATTAAAGTAATCTGACAGTAAAGAGATTATCTGCACCACGGGACAAATTTAGTCCTGTGGTGCTTTTTTTTGTGCGCCGGATTTGTTATAATTCTACTATATGCGTATTGAGATTCTTCGGGCTGCGCCCTCAGAATGACAAAGAAGAATCTAATTGGGGGAGATCATTATGACTGATTCTAAAAAAGAGATCTTAGACAGTTTCCTTATGGACTATATTCTGGTATATATCATCGATCTGGAAAATGACTATATTAAGCTTTACAAAAAAACGGAGGAGCAGGGCACCTTTGGCATGATTGAAGAAGGAGTCTATTCCGAGTTCAACGAGACCTATACCAGAGAGAGAGTTCCTGAGGAGACCAGGGACTGGCAGTGCCAAAAGGGCTCCATCGAAAATATCCGAAAGGAGCTTATGAACCAGCCTTCCTTTGAGATCAGCTATGCCACCAACTACGGCAAGTGGCGCAAGCTGACCTGGCGTGTGCTTGAAAAAAGAGGAGATTGGGTCACAAAGGCTCTGATGTGTTTTCATTCTCTTCAAAATGACAGCGCCGAGTACTACCGTCAGATGGAGGCCAGGGAGTATTCTGAGATAAATGCCCACCAGATGGACATGATCCAGGTCTTGGCCAGGGAATTTCAGACCTGCTATTATGTAGATCTGGAGATGAATACCTTTGAGATATTGCGTATGTCGGATTACATGCGAGAGAGATACAAGAGAGCCTTTGAAACCTATATTGATTATAGCTACGAAAAGGCTTTTCACTATTATATTGAACGGGATGTGGCGCCCCAGGACAGGGAACGCATGATGCAGACCGTGGACATCGACAACATCATCGAACAGATGAAGCACAATCCAAGCTATGGCACCACCTGTCTGGGCCGTAACGAAAATGATGAGCTTATTCACTACAGCTTCAAGTGGGTGCGTGTCAATGACGACGATCCCACAAAGATCATTTTGGGACACGCCGATACAGAGGAGGAGTTCAGGGAAAATGAGCAGACCAGAAAGACACTTGAGGATGCTCTGAATCAGGCCAATCATGCCAATGAAGCTAAAAATGCCTTTTTGTCCAATATGTCACATGACATCCGTACTCCCATGAATGCCATCATCGGATACACGGAGATTGCCCAGGTGCATATTGATGACAATGACAAGGTAAAGGACTGCCTGGCAAAGATCATGACTGCCTCACAGCATCTTTTGGATCTTCTAAACAATATCCTGGATATGAGCCGTATAGAAAGCGGCAGAGCACGACTCATGGAGGACGAATACCGGGTTTCCGAGCTGATGCATGACATCTGGAGTATCGAAGAGACCCGTATCCAGAAAAAACGGCTGAATTTCCAGATAGATATGTCGGAACTCAAGGATGATGCGGTTTACTGTGACAAGATGCGCATGAGGCAGATGTTTTTAAACTTTGTCAGCAACGCAGTAAAATACACCCCTGACGGTGGCGATATAAAGGTCACCATCCGTCAGAGAAAGAGTATCCTGCCGGGTTACAGTCGCTATGAGGTTCGTATCAAGGATACCGGCATAGGCATGAGTCCGGAGTTTGTGGAGAGGATATTCGAGCCCTTTGAGAGGGAGAGATCCACTACCGAAAGCGGTATTGAGGGCACGGGCCTCGGTATGTCCGTGGCAAAGAGTATCTTAGATATGATAGGCGGTACCGTCAGGATAAAAAGTGAGGTAGGCCGTGGCACAGAGTTTGTGATTGTCTTTGATCTGAGGCTTCGTGTGGGCAAGCATGGTACCGCCAGCGCCAGGTCCTTTGAGGAGGAAAAGGAGGGACTTATTGCACCCTTCCATAACAGATTTGAAAAAGGCGGCTCCATTCTTTTGGTTGAGGACAACCTCCTAAACCGTGAGATAGCCAGGGAGATCCTTGAGGAGGCAGGCTTTACGGTTTCAGAGGTGGAGGACGGAGATCTGGCTGTGGAGGCTGTCATGGCCTCGAAACCCGGGGATATCGACCTGATACTCATGGATATCCAGATGCCTACCATGAATGGTTACGAGGCTACAAAGGAGATCAGAAAGCTTAAAGATGTGGAGCTTTCCACCATTCCCATAGTAGCCATGACGGCCAATGCCTTTGAGGAGGACAAGCAGCGGGCAAAGGAATGCGGTATGAACGGCTTTATTACAAAGCCCGTAGTTATCGATAAGCTGCTTTCGGAGCTGGAAAAGCATTTTTAATTGTGTGAGCCTTTTTCTTCGGCCTGTCATTTTAAGGAGCGAATTATTTGTCATTCTGAGGAGCGAAGTGACGAAGAATCTTTAGAGTTTTCAGACAAATTAAAAACTGCCACAAACCCAGTAACCATGCGGCTTTTACGGAAAAATGCGAAGTTTGGTGAGCCAATATTTGTGATTGTTGAAACGATAATCCACTAAGTTGATAAGTGATATATCAGAATAGTGTGAAAATTGATAAAATTGTTGAAAAGTTGATAACTCAGGGTGGTTTTGGTTGATAAAACCCTTAAGATGGGGTGTTGATTTATGGATCAACCTGAGTTATCAACATTATTTTGAGGTTTTTCTTCTATGTTTAATAGTTTATTGTCAACAAAAGCCAAAAGGGCAGTTTATCTTATAGTGCTCTTTATTGTAGTAAGTTGTACAGCTACTTTTATGATCTTCCAGCATCGGGCTGTCATATCCGGATCATTTGATGTAGGGGTATTTGATTTTGATCTTTCATACTCGGAGCTTTTGGTCATGTTTACCGCCGGTCTGTGGGGCATAGTCCCGTCCGTGGTGGCATTCATGCTTCTCTTTGCAGACTCACTGTATTACGATATCGAGTCCACCTACACCATCAGCATATATCTTATTGCCATGTTGGGATCTTACCTTTTGGCTAACCGTAAGGTTTTTAAGCATCTTTGGTCCACCATACTGGGCTTTTTTGTTCTAAATGTATTTATGGGAGGTATCTGGTCAGTGGTTGGGACCATAGCAGAGGGCGAGGGACTGTCGGGTATTACCCAGTCAGCGGTCTTTCATGATCAGATCCTTGTGACGGCCGAGTGCTTTGTATACTGCATGGTAATGTATTTATTTATGAATAAGGCGCCTGCAAAGATCAAGCAGGCATTTCCCGTCGGAATTCATTATGTTGAAGAAGGAGAGCTTGTGGGGGCCTTCAGGAACTATCAGTTCATACATGATTCAAGGATATCCCGTAAGCTTCTAAAGGTAGTGGTGCTGCAGGTGCTATGCCTGGGTATTGCCGCGGCTTCTTTTGCGGCAGGGCTCATGCCTTCTATAGCGGATGAGGTGCTGTCGGATACCGCCAGCGACACGGAGAGCTTTTTTAGGTTCAAGCCCTCTGAAAAACCGGGTGAAGCGCCGCTAAAGAGCGGTGAGGCCGCGGAGAGTGATGAAAGCGGCGCGCCTGTGACTGAAGGGCAGGCTGCCGAGACCATGGATGGAGGGCAGGTGGGGACGCCTGTGCTCAGTGCTGAGGAAAGGAAAAACAGTATCGAGCACCGGCTACAGCAGCAGCGTTTTATATTAAATAACGCCGGCGCGTCCTTTGTGTTCAAGCTTATTATAATGATAATCAATGTTTCTGTGCCTCTGGTGGTGCTGGAGAATGCCCTGGTCCAGTGGCTGGTGGCAAGGCCGGTGGCGGCTTTGGCCAACAGTCTCAACGGCTTTGCCGGAGCAGACCGCATCGAACAGCAGGACAAGCTTAAGGCTCTGGAGGGGATGCGTGTAAAGGGAAATGATGAGATATCCGACCTGTATGAGAGCATTTCCGATATGGCACATCAGATCAATGAAAACGTGGACCAGATGCTTCGGGAGGCGGAGCTGGAGGAAGAGATCCGGGTAGCCCAGAGGGCTGCCGAGTCCCAGACCAATTTTTTAAACAATGTCTCTCACGAGCTTCGGACTCCCATCAATGCGGTGCTGGGTCTGGATGAGATGATAGTCAGAGAGACCAATGAAGACAATATCAGGGACTATGCCAATGACATTGCCAGTGCCGGAAAGAGCCTTTTGTCACTGGTCAACGATATTTTAGACTCCAGCAAGCTGGCTGAGGGCAAGATGGAGATCCTCCCCGCCGAGTATGAGCTGGGCAGTACCATCAATGATATTGTAAATATGATCGCGGTAAAGGCCCGGGACAAGGGGCTTTCCTTTGATATGGATATAGATGAGCATCTGCCCCATATCCTTATCGGTGATGAGATCCGTATCAAGCAGGTGATAGTTAACATCCTGACCAACGCGGTAAAGTACACCAATGAGGGCGGCTTCACCATGAAAATGGGCTTTAAAAAGGTATCGGATGACGAGATCCTTCTGACCTGCTCGGTGTCGGATACGGGCATCGGTATACGTAAGGAGGATATGGGTAAGCTTTTTGCCAGGTTTGAGCGTATTGAGGAGAGCAGGAACCGCACTACAGAGGGCACCGGTCTTGGGATGAATATAGTGCAGCAGCTTTTGGGGCTGATGGACTCCGAGCTTCATGTGGAAAGTGAATACGGAAAGGGCTCCACCTTCTCCTTTGAGGTGAAGCAAAAGGTGGTCTCCTGGGATGAGATGGGAGATTTTGTGGAAAGCTACCGCCGTTCACTGGAGACTGCCAAAAAGCATACGGAGGGCTTTGTTGCCCCCGAGGCCTGCATTTTGGTAACGGACGATACTCCCATGAACCTTACGGTGATATGTGGGCTTTTAAAGCCTACTCAGATCAAAATCGATACTGCCAAAAGCGGCGCAGAGACCCTTGAGATGGTGCAAAAGAAGAAGTATGACGTGATCTTTTTGGATCACAGGATGCCGGAGATGGACGGAGTAGAGACTCTGGCGCATATGAAGGAGCTTTCGGACAATCCCAATGCGGATACGCCGGTAATATCCCTTACCGCCAATGCCATCTCCGGAGCCAGGGAGACCTACCTGTCAGAGGGCTTTTCGGATTATCTGTCAAAGCCCATCGATACCGCAAAGCTCAATAAGATGCTGATGGATTATCTCCCTCCCGAGAAGATAGTAAGCAAAGCTGCCCCGACCGCCCCAGTCGCCCAGACGCACCCGGCCGCCCAG
>CAMODS010000057.1 GCA_946611525.1 uncultured Lachnospiraceae bacterium
GATCCTTCGCTGCGCTCAGGATGACATGAACGGCTTGGCTTGATTATATTGTCCCCGGTGTGCCGGTATTATATATAGCCGTAAAGGCCTCTGACTGAAACCTCTCCCGAATCCACGATCCGCTCTCCGTCAGATGTCATTATGTGGAGGGCACCGGTCTCATCCATGAAAAGTGCTTCACCCTCAAAGGGACTGATAGGATCCAAAACCCTCACCTGTTGTCCTTTATTCACAAGCCGGTCATTATAGTATGAGACCACCTCACTCAGATCCTCGGTATGTAAAAAGGCCTCATAATGCTTTGCAAAATGCTCCCATATACCTACCGTAATGGCACCACAATGAGTATTGGCCGGCCGGCCCAAAGCCTCGATCTCCAGGTCTAAGGATGTGGCCATATCGGAAATGGCCGGATCAAACTCCCTAATGTGGACATTTACACCTATCCCAACCACCACATGATCGGGTCTGCCCTCATCATCCGGTATCAGCTCATTTAGAATACCGCAGACCTTCTTTTTGTTGATCAGCACGTCGTTGGGCCACTTTATCCCAGCCGAAAGTCCGCAAAGCTCCTCTATAGTCTCCGCCACAGCCACCGCCGCCATGGGAGTGATCCGTGGAATGTGCCTCGGTGACACCTGTTTTGGGAACAGGATCATGCTTGTGGATATGGAGTCTCCCACGGGAGAGCTCCAGGTATGTCCACTCCTGCCCCGGCCACCGGTCTGTGTCCCTGCAGAAAGTACATCATACTGCTGACACTTTCCCTCCGCTGCGCGTCGCTTCAGTTCGTTGTTGGTGGAGTCGATCTCCTCCACATATTCGTAGCTAATTGTCATTTCAGTGTTGCATACATGATGGCCTTGATGGAGTGCATGCGGTTCTCCGCCTCGTCAAATACGATAGAACGCTCACTCTCAAAGACATCATCGGTAACCTCCAGCTCATCCAGACCAAACTTTTCATATACCTGCCTGCCTACCTCGGTCTCCAGGTTGTGATAGGAGGGAAGGCAGTGCATAAACTTTGCCGTAGGCTTTGCAAAGGAAAAAGCATGCTCGTTGACCTGATAAGGCTTAAGAGCCTCGATACGCTCCTTCCATGCGGATTCCGGCTCACCCATGGAGACCCATATGTCTGTATAGATCACATCCGCATTGCGGCATCCTACCGCCACATTGTCGGTAAGGGTCACGCTGCCACCGCTTTTTTCAGCCAGCTCCTTGGCACGATCCACCAGATAACTTTCGGGATAATACTTGGGATCAGTGCAGGCCACAAAATCCATACCCAGCTTTGCGCAGGTCACCATCAGGGAGTTACCCATATTAAAACGGGCATCACCCATATAGACAAACTTGATACCCTTAAGCTTGCCAAAATGCTCACGGATGGTCAGCATATCGGCTATCATCTGGGTAGGGTGGGACTGATCCGTAAGTCCGTTCCACACCGGCACACCGGCATTTTCAGCCAGCTCATCCACTATATCCTGTCCGAAGCCCCTGTACTCAATACCGTCAAACATACGACCCAGCACCCTGGCAGTATCCTTGATGCTCTCCTTACGGCCGATCTGTGACCCGTCGGGATCCAGGTAGGTAACATGCATACCCAGATCATGGGCTGCCACCTCAAAGGAGCAGCGTGTACGGGTGCTGGTCTTTTCAAATATCAGCACGATATTCTTTCCCTTCAGGTCCTCATGGGGGATGCCTTTTTTCTTTTTATCCTTGAGCTCTGCTGCCAGGTCTATGAGATACTCTATCTCCTCGGCAGTAAAGTCCATCATCTTCAGAAAGCTTTTTCCTTTTAAATCTACCATAAAATACCTCCATTAAGATCCTTCGCTTCGCTCAGGATGACAGGGGAGCGCAGCCTCCATGTCATTCCAGGAGCGCAGCCTATCTGTCATTCTGAGGGCGTAGCCCGAAGAATCTTACTCCTTATTATCTGAGAGTACTTCCTTTATAGATGTAGCCAGTCCTGCCACTCCTGCAATATCCGAAGGAATGATGACCTTGGTGGACTTGCCGTCTGCAGCCCTTCCAAAAGCCTCGAGAGACTTCAGTGTTAAAACGCTCTCATCTGCCTCGGCAGCCTTGAGCATCTTAAGTCCGTCAGCATTAGCCTGCTGCACCTTAAGTATAGCCTCGGCCTGACCTTCAGCCTCGCGGATGGTAGCCTCCTTTTTAGCCTCAGCACGGAGTATTGCCGCCTGCTTTTCAGCCTCAGCGTCCAAAATAGCAGATTCCTTTTTACCCTCTGCAATAAGGATGGTAGACTTCTTTTCACCCTCTGCCTTAAGGATAGCCTCACGTCTCTCACGCTCTGCCTTCATCTGCTTTTCCATGGCCTCCTTGATGGCTGCGGGAGGTATGATGTTTTTAAGCTCTACACGGTTTATCTTTATACCCCAGGGATCGGTAGCCACATCAAGGGCTGCGCGCATCTGGGTATTGATAGTCTCACGTGAAGTAAGGGTCTGGTCCAGCTCCAGCTCACCGATCACATTACGAAGAGTGGTCGCAGTCAGATTCTCGATGGCCATCAGGGGATTCTCCACACCATAGCAGTAAAGCCTGGGATCAGTGATCTGATAGTAGACTACCGTATCGATCTGCATGGTAACGTTATCCTTGGTAATAACCGGCTGCGGAGGAAAATCCAAAACCATTTCCTTTAAGTTAACATTTTTTGCAACGCGATCGATTATAGGCACCTTGAAATGGAGTCCAACGGGCCAGGTTCCCTGATAAGCACCCAGTCGCTCAACTACATAGGCGTGTGCCTGGGGAACTATCCTGACACAAGAGATCAAAATAGCAAGAACAATAACAACGATAATGATAAATGCGGGCATTACGATCACCTCTCTTCCCTTTGTGTTGATTCTTTCCTCGCAAGTTTCAATAAAAACGATTATAATAAAAACCGTCACAAGATACAAGAGAATTACTTATCAGGAGATTAGAAAATCTTATGAATATTATCCTACATGAACCGGAAAACCCACTTAATACCGGAAACATCGGCCGCACCTGCGTAGCCACAAACTCCAGCCTCCATCTCATAGAGCCCCTGGGCTTTCATCTCACCAGCAAATATGTAAAAAGAGCCGGCATGGATTACTGGGACAGACTGGACGTAACCCGCTATGACGACTGGGAGGATTTTCTTGACAAAAACCCAGATGCCCACATATATTTTGCCACCACAAAGGCCCGTCACACCTACACTGAAGTGAACTACGGGCCCGATGATTTTATCATGTTCGGAAAGGAGTCTGCCGGCATCCCCGAGGAGATTCTGGTACAACACCCGGATGACTGCATCCGTATCCCCATGGCAGGAGATGAGCGTTCCCTTAATCTTTCAAACTCTGTGGCCATCATCCTGTATGAAGCCCTTCGCCAGATGGACTTTGCAGGTTTAAATCCCTCCGGCGATCTTCACCGGCTCAGCTGGGAGTAATGTTTTTAACCCTCAAACCATCCAACAGGATAAAAAAACCTTTAAAACCTTTTAAAATCGTGCTATAATCTATCGGCGACTTTGAAAGAAAAAGGAAGATGATCTCAATGAAAGTAAAGAAAGCACTGGCTTGTATGATAGCAGCTGCTGCAGTGGTATGCTCGGTTTTTTCAACCCCCATTACCGCCGACGCAGCGAAAAAGAATAAGTCGGTTAATGAAACCCGCCTGAACATTACATATGATGACAGATATACCTTTGACTCGGATATTAAAACTATCGAGCAGGTAAGGATAGATTCCCGTATGACCGGTACCAAAGTGCCCGATGTTGCCGTTCTTGTCAGCGAAGAGAAAAATAAGATCGCTGCCACCGGATGTGGAGTAGCAAGGGTTACTCTTGAAAACGGCGAGATCTACAGGGTCAGTGTAAAATCTGCTCCCATCAGTCTCATTCTTATGATAGGTCAAAGCAACATGGAGGGTGGATGTTCTGTAAAAGAGGAGATCAATCTCTACAAGTCCCAGCAGATCCTAAGTCCCGAGGGCACGGTTTATTCCACCTATGCTCCCGCCTACGGTTTCAACTGCAAATATGTGGGCTATTATAATGAAAAGATCACTCTAAATAATAAGAACGCAGAAAAGTTTATACCGCTTACCCTGACAGCCAATGGCTCCAAACACCGGTACTGCCATACCAACAATCTCACAGAAGCATCGGACACAGGCGGCAAAAACGGTATGGATGGTGCCTTTGGATATACCTGGTACAAGACCACAAAGGAAAAGGTGTGGCTTATAAACGCAGCTAATTCCGGCTCATCCATCACAGAGTGGCGGCCCGACTCCAAAACCTATTATGGCAGAGCCATGAGCCTGTACCACCGTGCCATGGGCGTACTCGAAAAAGAGATAGAAGCCGGACATTATACCCTGAGTCAAAAGGGATACCTGTGGATGCAGGGAGAGACAGACAGTGAGATGCCGGGCAATGATTACTATATGCATTATGTCAGACTTCACAATGACCTAAAGACGGATATGTACGGTAAGGACTTTAAATACACAAAGCAGGCCATCTCTTTTGCCGGACTGTGTATGGTAAGAAACGTGGAAATGTCTGTCATCCCGTATACTACTGAGATACACGACAATTTTAAATCAAACGGACCCAGAGAAGCTTACAAAGTCCTGGCCAATTCTGAGGAAAAGATGCTGGATAATGTCATCATGGCCTCCGACGTGGAGGAAAAATGGACCTCTGATGAAGAGGTAGCTGATTACTTCAAGGACACCTACGGTTCTGTCAAAAAATACAACAAGTACAATCCCATGGTTAAAGAGGCTGAGGCTCTTCCCTCAACTATTGAGGAAGTCCATGACAACATCCATTACAAACAGCTTGGATACAACGAGATTGGTCGGTCCGCCGCCCTTCAGATATGTGATTACCTGGGTTACTGATGCCCATAAACCGTTTGCAAAGCACCTATGATAGTGCTATACTCTTGCCTGTTATGAATACACTATATATAATAATCCCCGCTTACAATGAAGAAAAAAATATCAATACCCTGATCGCCGACTGGTATCCGGTTATCACCAAATACGGTGATCCCGAGACCTCCCGTCTGGTGCTTATTGATGACGGAAGCAAAGACAGCACCTACGATACGGCATGCAGATTAAAGGCGGATCATCCCCTGCTTGAAGTCTTGACCAAGGAAAACTCCGGCCATGCATCGACATGTATGTACGGTTATCGATATGCCATAGAACATGGCGCGGACTATGTCTTTCAGACGGATTCCGACGGACAGACACTACCCGGCGAGTTCGGCCCTTTTTATGATGCCATAGCAGACCATGATGTGGTGATGGGCGTAAGGATGAAGCGCGGTGACGGTACCGGCAGACTGATAATCAGCCGTGTGCTTCGCATGGTAGTAAAGCTCACCTATCACGTCAGCGTCCCTGACAGTAATGTCCCCTACCGCCTGATGAGATCGGATGCCCTGGCCGAAGCACTAAAGCTTGTTCCACAGGACTACACCCTGGCACAGGTAGTACTTGCAGCCGTATTTGAAAAGCTCAATAAGCGCACCTGCTATCTTCCCATTTCTTTTGTTTCCAGGGAGGCGGGCGAGAGCATGTACAATATTGGAAAGTTTTTCCGCATAGGTTTTAATGCATTGGGTGAATTTGTCTCCATAAACAGGGACATAGACGCCAAGATGAAAACCCATTGAATATGAAGCAGATCATAGATAAAAAAGATAAGTGGCTTGCCGTCTTTTATTATATTCTTTCCCTGGCGGCAGGCTTGATAATCATAAACAATGTCCTAATGTCTCAAACGGACTATGTGGTAAAAAAAGAGTTTTTCATGCCCGCTATAGAGACCTTTGCCATAGCGCTTCTCGTTATCTTTGCCCTGGTGCATAACCGTTTTTCCTTTGTTACACTTCGTATACCCGTACCGGTCATCCTGACCGTTTTTTTCCTATATCAGGTTTTTGTTTCCCACAACATTATGTTTTTGACCGCAACCTGGGATGCAGGCACGGTCATTGATAACGTTATTTTGATCGAAAGAGGCCTTACCGAAAGCGCCTATGTGGATTATTTTTCCCACTACACCTACAATGACGGAATATTTTTATTGGAGTTTATAGTGGCCTGGGTCCTTGATCGTATTGGAGGACTCACGCAGTATAGCCTTATCCTTGCGATGATCATATTACAAAGCGCAGCAAGTACGGCTGTTGCCGGCTTTATCCATGATATTTTAAAAAGGCTCCATAACGAAAACGTCGGTAATTTCGGCCTTTTACTCTACATCCTCTGGTTCGGACTCATCGGATGGCAGACCGTGGTTTATAATGACATGACTTCCATCATTTTTCCCATAGCCGCATACGATCTTTACTTAAGACGCGACACCACAAAATGGGACTACCCCAGATGGATGGGCATATTCCTGTTGGTGTTTTTAGGCTACAAGATAAAGCCCACTGTCCTTATCATCCTCATTGCCATAGGTATGTGTGAGACCTTCCACATATTTCTTAAAAAAGGTGATCGCGAAAGCCGGTACAGATTTATCAGCACGGCCATGTCCGCCATTGCTGTTTTTATGCTGGGAAATGTCATCTTTAGTTCAGCCGTAAATGCCACCCCCATTACCATAAATGAGGAGCTCAACACAGGCCCGCTCCATATGTTTATGATGGGAATGAATGACGCAAACGACGGATGCTTTGTCTATACAGATGTGACCTATTCCTTCAGCTACGAAACTAAAAAGGAGCGTACCCAGGCTCAGCTTTTACGGATAAAAAGTCGTTTTGAAAACTACACCCCGGAGAGGTTTTTAACATTTCTCAGTAAAAAAGCCCTTGTGGTGTTTAACGACGGCTCCTTTGCCTGGGGCGGTGAAGCCGGCTTTTTTGACCGGAAGTACACCAGAGGCGCACTATCCGATTTTTATAAAAACATCTATTATGACCAGGGTACGGTATTTCCACTAAAACTTAATATTTTCCAGCTACTCTGGTACATCACCCTGCTTTTGGTATTTCTGGTACACAGACTTAGAGTTGACAAAAATACGCTTATCCTGTCCCTTGCGGTTACAGGGATATTTGTATTTGATATGCTTTTCGAAGCCCGCGCCAGATATCTCATCGTATATGTACCCATGATCATGGTGCTCGCCATCCATGTCTTAGCCTCCCTGATAGATCAAAGGAGGAGCCTGTCTCATGAATAAAGAGCGAAGCATCGGCTTTGATGTTGCAAAGGGACTGGCCTTTATCGGCGTAGTCTGGGGACATTTTTTAAGCAGATACGGCACCGTCATCATCTACACCTTCAATCTCCCCCTGTTCTTCGTTGTAAGCGGGTACTTTTTAAGTACAAAAAAAACTGTGGGAGAATATATTTCATCAAAAATAAAGCAACTGGTCCCACCGTATTTTATTACAGGTATGATAATGGTGGTGATGGCTTATATCATGGGTATAATGAGTACGGGCGATGGGCATGAAGCCTTAAATCTCGCCGAAAAGCGCCTCGGTGCCATGCTTTATGGAACAGGGCTGATACCCGAACATCCCATGTTTGACGTACCCTTTGTGGGTCCCATCTGGTTTTTGCCCGCCCTCTTCTTTGCACTTTTGATAGTCAGAGTCTGCATACAGTCTCCGCTCGGCTATATCGGTATCCCTATATGCAT
>CAMODS010000058.1 GCA_946611525.1 uncultured Lachnospiraceae bacterium
GTTGCAACACAGCGTCCGAGTACGGATGTCATTGCCGGTATCATCAAGGCCGATACTTTTCATGAGTTCTTCATAAAACTCATACCATGAAGGGACAAGAGATCCCACAAACTCCACCAGATAATTGGCCACCATCTGACCACCGGCCGCCAAAAGCAGCATGCCGGGAATGATAGTCCATGAATACCCTTCAAAAAGTCCCCTCTGCTTGTCCATGACCTCATGGGCAGTATCCTTTACCACAGCAGGGCCTATTGACTCCTCCCTGGGCATGTTGTACTTAAGCCTGTAGTACCATATACCAAACCATACCGTGCAGATCACCGCATATACGACGGATACTATAGCCAGTGCGGTGGGATTGGTCATACCCTTTGTAACTTCTTCGGCAAATTTCATATAGTCGCCGCCCTTGAAATTTGCCAGAGAGTATCCCATATAAATCTCAATCCATACTATAGACACGGCCTGCTGTACCAAAAAGGCACAGAAAGGTGCGGCCAGGCACATAAAAAAGCTGTTTCTTCTGTTATTCATTTTTACCTATAAACTCCTTTATCTCATCTATTCGTTTACCACCGTCATAGAGCCCGCTTTTATATAGCATCATGGCAATCTTTGGATCGGTGGAATAGGTCCCCATGTCCTCCATATCAGGCGTATAAAAGATCTTGGCTTTACCTTCTTTCTCCCACTTTAGGACCTCATCCATCTGAGCATTGTACACCTCATGTCTGTGGTTTAAAATATGGATCACCGACGGATAACCGCGAAGCCATCTTTTGTATAAAAGCTTGTGAGCCTGCGGCTCCATGCGAAAGCCCTTTGGCTTTGATAAAAGCACCACGACTCTGTCGCAGCCCATCTCTTCCGCCCGGAATATGGGTATTGAGTCAGCCACACCACCGTCAAAGTAAAACTGTCCGTATACCTCCACCGGCTTCGATGCCACCGGAAGAGCACAGGTAGCCTTTATCACGGAAAAATCGTCGGGCGCCATATCCTCCTTTGTAAAGTAATGGACTCCACCGGTCTTTGCATCGGTGGCCGCACACTCAAAGTAGCAGGGATTCTCCATCACCGCATCATAATCCACCGGATCCACCCCTCCTGCCTCGGAGAGATCACCATAGATGTAATCAAGCCCAAAGAGATTCCCGGTATGCAAAAAGCTCCTGACTCCAAAATACCGGGGCGACTTTGAATACTCCGTGTAAAACCTGAGGTTGCGTTCACGCTGGCCGCCTAAAAAACTAACCGCATTTGCGGCCCCCGCTGACACTCCGACACAATAATCAAAGTTTATATCTCCATCCAAAAACCCATCGAGCACTCCGGCGGAATAGGCGCATTTCATACCTCCGCCTTCAACTATCAGTCCTGTTTTCATCATATGCCTCTTTTCTTTTCACAAGTGTTAAGTATAGTAGAAAATACCGAAAACTTCAAGTATCTGACCTTGCGGCGGCGGCTTCAATTGGGCTATAATGTCTGCATGGAAAAACGGATCTATATGTACCGCTGGAAAGCGTATAACTACAGAGATATAAAGGCCGCCTTTATGGCAAAGGGGTACGAAGTGGATGAGGTGTGGCAGCATCTTGACAGTTATGATGTGGCCCCGGATTTTGCCGAAAAGGTATCCGATGCCCTGCGAGCCCAAAAATACGACTTTGTCTTTACCGTAAACTACTTTCCGGTGATAGCCGGTGTGTGTCATGATCTGTCAGTGCCCTATGTTTCATGGAGCTGTGACAATCCTCTCATAGCCATGCACCACGAGTCGGTTTTTTATGACACCAATATCATCTTTACCTTTGACCAGACCAACTACCGGGAGTTTAAAGAGATGGGTGTAAAAAACATCCACTATCTGCCCCTTTGCGTGGACACCAAAAGGATCGATGCACTGCTGTCAGCCCGGGATGCCACACCTTATAAAAATGTGGCAAGCTTTGTGGGAAGCCTCTACGAACGCAATTCCTACGACAGGATAGAGCACAGACTCTCCGATCATCTCAGGGGATACTTTGAAGCAGTGATGGAGATCCAAAGCGATCTCTATGGCAGCTCCGTGGTAGAGGAAGCTTTGACTGCGGACATTTTGGCGGAGCTTTCGGAGTATTTTACCCTGGAAAAGTCCCCCGGCTCTTTTTCTGATCTGGGGCTCATCTTTTCCACCACCACCCTTGGCTACAAGATCGCACAGATAGAGAGGATGCGTGGCTTAAATATGCTTTCAAAAAAAATGCCGGTTACCATTTATACCGGAAGCGACACCTCTGAACTCTTTAATGTGACTTACCGTGGATCAGTGGACTACTGGGAGGAAATGCCCCTGGTCTTTTGCGGCAGCGATATCAATCTGAACTTTACTATTCCGAATATAAAAAGCGGTCTGCCCCTTCGCATCTGGGACGTGCTTGGGTGCGGCGGTTTTTTACTCACAAACTTCCAGGCGGAGACCCCTATGTATTTTTCCGAGGGCGAGGATCTGGTATCATTTTACAGCAGGGAAGATATGGTGGAAAAAGCTCTCTACTATGCTTCCCATGATGAAAAACGCCGTCGCATAGCCGCATCAGGCCGAAAAAAGGTAGAAAAGCACCACACCTATGAGGCCAGGATCAACGAGATGTTAGACGTTCTGAAAGGCTACGGTATACATATTTTTTAATTTGGGGTTAAGTATATTTATAAATCATCCGATAGCAAATATAGAAATGGATTTTTATCCGCGTTGCATAAGAGTATCTGTTTGATATGCACAGGAAGGAGATAACATGGATGTAACAAGTGTAGCAAATATCGCCACCATGATGAGCCAGGGCAAGGTACTGACAGAAGTCGGATATGCAGTCATGGGCATGCAGATGGATGATATGAAAATGGAAAGTGCAGAAGTAGCACAGCTCGTATCCTCCGCTCCACCCATCGATCCAAATGTAGGTGGAAATCTGGATATATCTGTATAAGATTTCTTCGAAACCCTCCAAACAAAAATAACCCCTCTCGCAGACAGTGTGTCCGACGATGAGGGGTTTTTATTTGCCATTTAAAATGAGGATCCTTCCGTCAAAAATCTTATACCTTGCGTATCTTCCCATCAGATATGTCGATCCTCCGCTCCTTGTAGAGGCGGCCCACCGCTCTTTTAAAGGCGGCCTTTGAAAGTCCGGTCTCCCTCTTTATCACCTCCGGGGATGCCTTTTCCGTAAAGGGCAGCACTCCCGCATAAGCCTCTATCAGTGACATGACAGCCTCGGCATCATCCTCCATCTGGATGTATGATTTCTCACGGAGGGAAATATCAAGCTTGCCATCCTCCAAAACCCTCGTCACTCTGGCACTGATCACATCACCGATCCTTAGATGTTCCACATTTTCATGCTTTGGGATCATGGCAGAATACTTGTCATCCACAGCCACAAAGGTTCCGAAATCATGTCCAAACTCATATATACGTCCGGACACCTCATCCCCTGCGCCGTAGGGTGAACGGGTGGAAAGCTCCTCATATATATGCTTCATACTGGCGCAGAGTCTGTTGCTTTTGTCGGCATACATCCTCACCAGGATCTCATCTCCTACACCGGGCTTTTTAGTCATCTCGGCATAGGGCAAAAAAAGATCCTTTTCCAGTCCCCAGTCCAAAAAGCCACCCATCCTGGTGATCTCCTTTACAGTAAGGGGCGCCACCTCTCCGATGGAGAGCGCCGGCTTTTGGGTGGTGGCAATGAGCCTGTCCTTTGAGTCCCTGTATAAAAAGACTCTGATCTCGTCCCCGGGACCAACGCCCTCCGGCACCTGTGCCGAAGGTAAAAGCACACGTTCTTCACCATGAGCTCCCTTTGAAGTGCCACGGCCTGTGGCATCATCCTCCTTCAGATAGACACCGAACTCCACCTTTTTTTCCACTATAAGATTTTTATATCTTCCGACTTCTAACATTCGAATTTCACCACTGAATAAATGTCACCCCCGGTATCACAAAGGGTCACCGTAAGTTCATCTTTTCCCTCTGACGCTGACACCACAACCTCTGCATCAGGCAGTGCCTGCTTTCTGTACTCTACGAAAAAGGCCTTTGGCACCATACCGTCAGCCAGACATTTTGTTGCTGCTCCCACATAGTAGGAGTTGTTCATGTGTCCGTTGGTATCCAAAAACATAGGGGATACCGAAAACCGAAATCTCTCCTGCATATTCTCAGGTACAGTTATCTTTCTTCCGGGCCACTCCTCCTCGGGGGGATCATCCTGTCCGAAGCGCTCCAGAAACTCACCGGGGATACGCACAGGCCTGACAGCCGCTATATCCATCCAGGTCCATAGGGAGTTTGCTGTTACCAGAAGCTCACCTGATTCTGAAAAGACTTTGAAATACCTTTTCCCGATAAATCCCGAAAAGCTGTAGGGAAAAGTTTGGATCAAAAGCCGGTCCGCCAGCTTTATGCTTTTATGTATCCTCACCTGCCACGAAATCACAAACCAGCCCCGGTGTTTTTTTACCATCTCGTTGATGTCATACACATCATCCTGGGTCTGGAAGGTTCCGCAGTTTACCATCTCACGCAAAATCGCGTCGCAGGTGATATGACCGTCGGGTCCCACACCATCCAGGCCTACTCTGCTTTTTATTTCATACATATTCTCTCTCCAAAAGATTCTTCGCGACCCTCAGAATGACAATACTGCTTACTATCATTCTAAGGAGCAAAGCGACGAAGGATCTTACATCAATGCCAATACAATGATCACTGCTAAAAATACCAGTATCACAAGATATGCCACACGATCTAACGCGGTGTAGGTCAGGGGTTTCATCTTTGTCCTGCCCTCTCCACCGTGATAGCAGCGTGCCTCCATGGCCATGGCCAGATCCGACGCACGCCGAAAGGCAGATACAAAGAGGGGAACCAAAATAGGAACCATTGCCTTTGTCCTTTTTATTATACCGCCCGACTCAAAATCAGCGCCACGCGCCATCTGTGCCTTCATGATCTTGTCCGTCTCCTCCACCAAAATGGGAATGAAGCGAAGTGCTATGGACATCATCATGGCTATCTCATGAACCGGCAGCCCCAGCTTTGACATGTGCCTCATGCTCCTTTCCAGTCCGTCAGTAAGCTGGTTGGGAGTGGTGGTAAGAGTCATAAGGGAAGTACCCACGATAAGGTACACCATACGTATCACCATGGTAGCAGCATTTTTAAGTCCTATATCGGTAATGGTAAGGGGTCCCCATGTAAAAATAGGAATACCCGGCGTCATAAAAAGATTAAAGATGCCGGCGATCACCAAAAGCATCACTATTCCGGAAAGGCCTTTTGTCATGTATGAAAAGGGTACCTTTGAAATGAGTATGACAGCCACAAGCGCCGCGGTGATCACACCAAAGGATATAGGCTCCGACGCCACAAAAAGAACAATGATGTATATGAGGGTGCCGAAAAGCTTTACCCTGGGGTCCAGCCGGTGCAGTATGGAATCTGCCGGATAATATTGTCCAAGTGTTATTTCTCTAAACATGTAATGCACCTGCCCTGCTGAGTCTCAGTATCTCCTCTTTGGCGGACTTTAGGGTGGTGGCGTGTCCCTCCACCGGGATACCGCGTCCCTTTAATTCCTCCATGAGATACGTCACCTGTGGCACCGCCAGCCCCCTCTCCTCAAGTTCTGTCACATGGGAAAAGACTGTCTCCGGAGTACCATCCAAAAATACTTTACCGTCATCCATCACTATAATGCGGTCCACATACTCTGCCACATCCTCCATGCTGTGTGACACCAGTATGATAGTCCTTTCGGACTCTTTGTGCATCCTTCTGATAAGTGTCAAAAGATCCCTCTGTCCCTTTGGATCCAGCCCTGCCGTAGGCTCATCCAAAATCAGTACATCCGGCTCCATGGCCAGCACTCCGGCTATGGCAGCGCGGCGCTTTTGACCACCTGAGAGTTCAAAG
Source organism: uncultured Lachnospiraceae bacterium (assembly GCA_946611525.1). Classification (GTDB taxonomy): domain Bacteria; phylum Bacillota; class Clostridia; order Lachnospirales; family Lachnospiraceae; genus JAILEN01. The sequence goes on from CAMODS010000058.1 coordinate 5,966, forward strand.
GGTGACTGGTCAAAATACTCGTCAGGAAAATTGACCGCAGAAAGAGCATCAAAGGCTCTGTTGGTTGCCTCTTTATCGGAAAGCCCCTGATTTTTGGGGCCATACTTTACATCCTCAAAAACAGTAGTTTCAAAAAGCTGGTGCTCCGGATACTGAAATACCATGCCCACACGGGTACGAAGTCCCTTTAGGTCAAAGTCCTTGTCATATATGTCCTGTCCGTTAAAATATATAGCTCCGGAGGTTGCCTTTAAAAGTCCGTTGAGGTGCTGTATCAGAGTGGACTTTCCCGAGCCCGTATGTCCGATGATGCCTATAAACTCTCCGTCAGAAAGCTTTAGACTCACATCGTCAAGAGCCTTCACCTCATAGGCCGTACCCGCACTGTATGTATATGTCACATGATCCAATATTATCGACATAGCGCTTCTATCAATTCCTCCCGTGTCAGGATCCCGTCGGGGATATCCATCCCTGATTTTTTAAGCTCGTGGGCCAAAAGTGTGATCTGGGGAACGGTAAGTCTGTGAGCGATCAGCTCACTTACCCTGGAAAAGATCTCCCTGGGGGTACCGTCCATAATGATGTGCCCCTTTTCCATAACGTAGACATAATCGGCTCCCACCACCTCTTCCATGTAGTGGGTGATAAGTATCACAGTAATGCCCTTTTTTTTATTTAGCTCGTGGGCCACACGTATCACCTCTGCCCTGCCGTCGGGATCCAGCATGGCTGTGGGCTCATCCAAAATAATGCATTTGGGCTCCATAGCCATGACACCGGCTATGGCAACTCTCTGCTTTTGTCCACCGGACAGACGGTTGGGGCTGTGGCTTCTGTACTTCCACATCCCAACGCCCTTTAGGGCAGACTCCACCCGCTGCCAAATCTCCTCGGTGGGCACTCCTATATTCTCCGGGCCAAAGCCCACATCTTCTTCTACCACAGTAGCTATGATCTGATTGTCGGGATTTTGAAAAACCATTCCCGCCGTCTCACGGATATCAAGGGTATTTGAGGGATTGGATACGTCCTTCCCGTCCACTATAAGAGTCCCCTCAGATGGGGTCAAAAGTGCATTGATGTGCTTTGCCAGAGTGGACTTACCTGAACCGTTGTGGCCGAGGATAGCTATGAACTGCCCGGGCTCCACATCCAGATCCACGTGATCCAAAGCTACGGATATGCCCTCCACATTGCCTTCCTCATCTCTGCGGAAAAACTCATGGGTAAGTTGTTTGGCATTGATCATGGATCTCATAATGTACTTACAAACTCCTCTATACGGTCAAGAGCAGTCTTTAGACTCTCCAGAGAATATGCATAGGAAATACGGATAAAGCCCTCTCCACACTCACCAAAGGCAGTACCCGGCACCACCGCAACCTTTTTTTCATGCAAAAGGCGCTCAGCAAACTCCTCGGAGCTCATGCCGAACTTTTGAATGGAAGGGAAAATATAAAATGCTCCAAAGGGTTCAAAGCAGTCCATCCCCATGGAACGAAGTCTGTGGATCAGGTAACGGCGCCTGTCATCGTACTCTTCCCTCATGACCTCAACATCATCATCACACGAACGGAGTGCCTCCACCGCAGCATACTGGCTGGTGGTAGGCGCGCACATGATGGCGTACTGATGGATCTTTAGCATCTGGTCTATAATGAGCTTTGGACCACAGGCATAGCCCAGCCTCCAGCCCGTCATGGCAAAGGCTTTTGAAAAACCGTTGATATAAACG
>CAMODS010000059.1 GCA_946611525.1 uncultured Lachnospiraceae bacterium
AATAGGTGGGGATGGGATACTGGAAGCCGCGGCCGTTGGCGTCGCCCTCGATCATAACTTCGAGGAATGCACGGTTCACCATATCCATCTCTTCCTTACAGTCCTTGTACTTAAAGTCCATCTCCTTGCCACCTACGATGGCAGGAAGCTCTGCGAGGTCATTGGGTACAGTCCAGTCTAAGGTGATATTGGTAAAAGGTGCCTGGCTGCCCCATCTGGAAGGAGTGTTTACTCCGTAGATAAAGCTCTCGATGCACTTTTTAACCTCATTGTAGGTAAGGTGGTCTGCCTTTACAAAGGGTGCCAGATATGTATCAAATGAGGAAAAAGCCTGTGCCCCTGCCCACTCGTTCTGCATGATACCGAGGAAGTTTACCATCTGGTTGCAGAGTACCGAAAGGTGTGATGCGGGAGCTGAGGTGATCTTGCCGGAGATACCGCCGAGGCCCTCGGTAATAAGCTGACGCAGAGACCAGCCTGCGCAGTAACCGGTAAGCATGGACAGATCATGGATATGAATGTCAGCATTGCGATGAGCATCAGCTATCTCGGGATCATAGATCTCGGAGAGCCAGTAGTTGGCTGTGATGGCTCCGCTGTTGGAAAGGATGAGACCTCCTACTGAATATGTAACGGTGGAGTTCTCCTTTACACGCCAGTCCTCCACGTTGACGTAAGAATTGACAACATCCTTGTAGTCCAAAATGGTGGATTTCATGTTGCGCATCTTCTCGCGCTGCTTACGGTACAAAATATATGCCTTGGCAACATCTGTATATCCGCTCTGCTCAAGCACATGCTCCACACAGTCCTGAACGTCCTCCACATAGATCTTGTCGTCCTTGACCTTGGACTGGAAATCTGCGGATACCCTGAGTGCCAAAAGGCTTAAAATGTCTGCATTGTACTTTTTCTCTGTGGCTAAAAATGCCTTCTCTATAGCTCCTGAAATCTTACCAATCTGAAACTCGGCGACCTGTCCGTCGCGCTTAACTACCTCGATCACTTTTTCCCTCCTAAATTGTGTGAATCTGTCTGATCATGTAATGATGCCACTGTGTCGCACCGTGAAAAAGTATAACAAAGGATTGTGGGAATGTCAAGGTGACGCCACTATATATAGTGGTTTGGGTGTAGAAAGTAAAAAACCGCGTGAATACGCGGCTTTTATACTATATCGGAACAGTCGATCACATTATTTAGTTTAATTTTTGTTAAAAATATATAAAAAACCACTACATATTGTAGATGATCCTTCATTAGCGGTAAAACCCTTCCAGACTGCTCATTTTGGAGTGCATATTCTCCATCATGGCATCCAAAAGAGTGATGGCAACCATGCATTCAACCACCACTACAGCCCTGGGAACGATGATCGTATCATGGCGTCCACCGATCCGGATTGTGGTGTCCTCTCCATCGCGGGTTACGGTATGCTGCTCTTTTGATATGGAGGGTGTAGGTTTTACGGCACATCGAAGAATGATATCACTACCGTCGGATATGCCGCCTAAGATACCTCCCGAGTGGTTTGTGCGCTTTGTCACAGCAGAGTCTTTCATCTCAAACTCGTCATTGTTTTCGGACCCGCGGGTTTTTGCTGCGGCAAAGCCGTCCCCTATCTCCACGCCCTTAACAGCACCAACAGACATGACTGCTGCCGCAAGGCGAGCATCCAGCTTGTCAAAGACAGGATCACCTATCCCTGCGGGAACTCCTTTTGCCACACATTCTATGATGCCTCCCACAGAGTCTCCATCGGCCGCCGCAGATGCAGCATCCCCTGCAAAAATCGCCGCAGCACTGACTGATATGCCAAGCCGCTCTAAAATCTTTGCAGCCACGGCTCCCGCTGCCACCCGGGCAGCGGTCTCCCGTCCCGATGACCTGCCGCCTCCACGGTGATCACGGATACCGTATTTTGCGTCAAAACCAAAATCAGCATGCCCCGGACGATACACCTCCCTCAGTGCCTCATAATCCTTAGAATGCTGGTCGTTGTTTTTTATCATGATGGCTATGGGCGTGCCTGTAGTGACACCCTCAAAGACACCTGACATTATCTCTGCCTCATCCGCCTCGTTCCTGGCAGTGGTATAGCCTCCCTGCCCCGGTCTGCGCCTGGCCATGTAGGGTGCCAGGTCTTCGCTGCTTAACGGTAATCCTGCAGGACAGCCGTCTATCACGCAGCCCAGAGACACACCGTGGGACTCTCCCCAGGTGGTGACTCTGAAATTTTTACCAAATGTAGATCCTGCCATATTTCCTCCTAAAGATCCTTCGCTTCGCTCAGGATAACAAAATCTATTTACTTATTTTATTAAACTCATAAGGAGTATTTTGATACACATAGTAATTAAGCCAGTTTGTATAAAGTGTATTGGCATGTCCCCGCCACTGCAGCATAGGCTTTTGGGTGGGATCATTGTCGGGGTAATAATTGATCGGCAGGTCCACATAATCAAGCCCCTTGTCCATATCACGCCTGTACTCCTTGTCAAGAGTGTAACGGTCGTACTCCGGGTGTCCCATGCAGTAAATGGCGCTGCCGTCATTTTTCATACATAATAGAAGCCCCGCCTCTTCTGACTCCGCTAAGATCACGATATCATCGATGGCTGACACTTCTTCAGTGATCACCGTAGTATTTCTGCTGTGGGGAGTGTAAAAATAGTCATCAAAACCCCGGACCAAAGGTACCTTTCTGTGCTGCACCCTATGCCTGTAGACTCCGAAGATCTTTTTTTCCACCACGTGCTTTTTTATGCCATATTCGTGATAGAGAGCCGCCTGTGCACCCCAGCAAAGATACAGCACAGATGTCACATGAGACTTGGCCCAGTCCATGACACCGGTGATCTCATCCCAGTACTGCACCTCTTCAAACTCCATAAGCTCCACAGGCGCACCGGTGACTATGAGTCCGTCAAAGAAGTCATCCTTCACATCAGCCCAGGTCTCGTAAAAATTGTTGAGATGTGACCTGGAGGTGTGGGTGGATTCGTAGCTTTTTGTAGTCAGAAAGGAAATATCGCACTGCAGCGGTGTGTTTGAAAGCATACGAAGTATCTGAAGTTCCGTATCCTCCTTTAGGGGCATCAGGTTCATGATGGCGATCTTTAAAGGCCTGATATCCTGATGCAGAGCCCTGTCCTCATCCATTACAAATATGTTTTCCTTCTCCAGTATGGAATATGCTGGAAGATCTCGTTGTGTTCTTATCGGCATGTATATCCTCCTAGGTATGTATATAAAAGATCCTTCGCTTCGCTCAGGATGACTGGTAAAAGCGCTCAGGATGACTGGGGGAGCATCTCCAAAAGTTCTGCCTCACTGATAACGGGTATCCCCAGGGCATTGGCTTTGTCCAGCTTTGATCCGGCAGCCTCGCCGGCCAGCAGATAATCCGTTTTTTTGGATACGGAGCCTGTGACCTTGCCACCGTTTTTTTCTATGAGCGCGGCAGCCTCACTGCGCCCCATGGACGGAAGCGTTCCGGTTATCACAAAGGTAAGTCCCGACAGCTTATCCGATGCCGTCTCGGACTCCTTCTTTTTAAAATTAAGCCCATATTCACGAAGCCGGTTTATGACCGCCCTGTTAGCCTCCTGGGAAAAATAATCGTGAATGCAACGGGCTGTGATACCTCCCACGTCAGACACCATAATAAGCTCCTCCTCAGAGGCATCCATGAGAGTATCCATATCGCCGAAATGCTTTATCAACTCCTTGGCAGCGGACTTGCCTACATTCGGTATGCCAAGACCGGTCAAAAGCCTGTCGGCATCATTGTCCTTGGACTCCTCTATCACAGCCAAAAGCTTGTCTGTATTCTTTTCCTTGCCGATGATGCCAAGTGAGATAAGCTCATCCCTTTTGTCCTTTAGAGCGTATATATCCGCCACATCATTTAAAAAGCCACGGGAGATCAGATCCTCTATGTACACCGTACCAAAGCCCTTTAAGTCCATGGCCTCCCTGCTTACAAAATGGATGATGTTTCTGACCCGAACTGCGGGGCACGCTGCAGAAGTACACCTGATATCAGCTGTTCCCTCCTCACGCTGGGTCTTTGCTCCGCACACCGGGCAGGTGTCAGGTATCTTAAATACCGATGTTCCCTCTTTTTTTGAAACAGACTTTATCTTGGGGATGATCTCGCCGGATTTGTACACCAGCACGGAGTCTCCGATGTCTACTCCCAGATCATCTATAAAGTCCTGATTGTGAAGGGTAGCTCGACTTACCGTGGTGCCGCACAGCCTGATGGGAGTAAAGACTGCAGTGGGATTAACCCGTCCGGTACGACCAACAGAGAGCTCTATATCAAGTATCTTTGCCTCCTTTTCCTCGGGAGGATACTTATAGGCTACCGCCCATCTGGGAACCTTTGCAGTAGCCCCCAGTTCATTGCGCTGCGCATAGGAATTGAGCTTTACCACAGCCCCGTCTATATCATAGGCCAGATCTCCCCTTTTTTCTCCTATGGCAGATATGGCATCCCACACCTCATCCGCCGTGTGACAGATGCGATAGTCCTCAATAATGGGGATACCGTTTTCCTTCATATATTCATAAGCACCGGAATGAGTCTCAAACTCCATGCCCCTCACCTGCTGCAGGTTAAAGACAAACATGGAAAGTCCCCTGTCCCGGACAATGGATGAGTCCAGCTGTCGAAGTGTACCGGCCGCACAGTTTCTCGGATTGGCAAATGTCTTTTTGCCCAATAGTTCCTGATTTTCGTTTACCCGGTCAAAGTCTTCATTTTTCATATAGACCTCGCCTCGGATCTCTATGTATTCCGGCGGATCATGCTTTAGCTTTTGCACCACATCCGGGATCTGCCTGGCATTTTCGGTCACATCCTCACCAAACTCTATGCCGTCTCCCCGTGTCTCTGCCATGACCAGGCTGCCGTTCTCGTAGCGCAAACTCATTGACAGTCCGTCGATCTTGTATTCCACCACAAACTCGGGATCCAAAAAACGCTCTCTCATATCGTTTACAAAAGCGTCCACCTCTTCTCTTGAAAAGACATCCTGGAGTGAGAGCATGGGAACATTATGTCTGACCAGCACTCCTGCCTGACGCTTTGCGCTCCCACCCACATGCTTTGTGGGTGAATCCTCCGTGACGTACTCCGGATGCTCTGCTTCCAGCTTTTTAAGCTGCTGCATCATCATGTCATACTCGTAGTCTGTGATCTCCGGTGCATCATCGTTGTAGTAGCGCTCGCTGTGATATTCTATCTCACGCCTAAGTTTTTCTATTTCTTCTTTTATATCCATTGATTAATCCTTAAAAAGATCCTTCTTTAATTCCGCAACCTCCTTCGCAGACAGTCTGCGATACTCGCCCTCGGGTATCCCCTCCAGTGTCAGGTCCAGTTCGCGTACCCTCTTCAAGTCCTTTACACGATAGCCCAAAGCCCGGCACATACGTCTGATCTGACGGTTCAGTCCCTGGTGAAGTATGATGGAAAAACGCCTGTCATCTAACTTTTTAACAGTGGCCGGCGCAGTCTTTTTATCCAGATCCTTCAAATACACTCCCCGCTGCATCTCTATCATAAACTGTCCCGAAATGGGATGATCCACAGTCACCTCGTACTCTTTTTCATGACCGGAAGCAGCTCTTGTGATCTCGTAAGCCAGCTGTCCCACATTGGTAAGGATGAGAAGTCCCCGGGAGTCCTTGTCCAGCCTGCCTACGGGGTATATCCTCTCCGGATAGCCTATATAGTCAATGACATTAGAAGCCTCACGCTTCTCTGCCGTACACACTATCCCAACAGGCTTATTAAAAATGAGAACAACCTCGTCATCTACGAGGTTGATCTCATTGCCGTCCAAAAGAACCCTTGATCCGGGATACACCCTGTCTCCGGGGCCAGCCACCACATCATCAATGGTGACCCTACCCTCAGCGATACGCCTGTCTGCCTCCCGTCTGGAGCAGATCCCCGCATCCGCTATATATTTATTGATGCGCAATCCCTTTTCTTCCATATTACTTCAGATACTCTGACTTGATGTAGCCGGTCTCTCCGTCATACTCAACCTTTGTCCAGCCCTCTTCGTACATCATGACCACCTCAACTGTGGAGCCTGAATATGCCACTGCCACCTTAGAAGCGGACTCACTCATGCTCTCGCGGACATTTACCGTATTGGACAAAGTGACCTTGTCTCCCGGGCTGTAAAGTGCCGTGTCGTCCTCTGTTGCGTCAGCATCTGTATCGTCATTGTCCTTTTTACTCTTCTTATCCAAAAACTCAGTCTTTATCCAGCCTTTGTCATCGCCATACTTGACCCTGGTCCAGTCACCCTTTGTAGAGTATGCCGTAAGGGTCGTCCCCTTGTCCACCTTGCCCATGGAATCAGCAGCCTTTGATGGCTTTTCTCTCATATTAACCTTGGCATTGGTGACAACCTTGTAGGAGGAGTCCTCTTCCTTCTTTTCCTCCTCAGCCTTTTGTTTTTCCTTTTCTTCTTTTTCCTTTTTCTTTTCTTCCTTCTTCTTCTTAGCCTCTGCTTCCTGCTCTTCGATCTCTAAAAGCTTGCCCAGCTTTTCCTCGTATTCCTTTTGTTCCTGCTCCTGCTTTTTGGCTGCAAGGGTGGTCATGGTCTTGTAGTTTGCTGCCCACTCCTGAACCTTCTGGGGAAGTGTCTCCGAGGTAAAGGTGTTAAAGTCGCTGTCCTCTATCATAAGCTGATTGTACTCTTTTTGAACATCAGCCTGAAGTGCCAGCACATCCTCCTGCTGCTCAAACTGAGCTATAAGTGAAGAAACCTCGGGATCCATGGGATTCTCGTTGTTCTGCTGGTTGTAGGTGCTGTAGAGATTGTTGATAAAAAGGCTTCCGTTATCCTTGGTCTCCACGTAGAAGAAGTCAAGACCGGGAGCTGCATTCTTAAGATCCTTAAAGTGGATCTTCACATGAGCAGACAAAAGATATGCACCCTCGGTGGTACCCTGCTTGGTATAGATATCCACTATCTCATAGCTCTCCACATACTGGGATAAAAACTCAATATAACTCTTCTCCGAATCGGATACCGGATCTGCCACCTCAAGAACCTTATCCACACTGCCTGAGGCTACTGCATCATAATATGCAGTCAAAAGCTTGCGATACTCATCCGATGTCTCATCCGCCACAGCATAGCTGCCACCTGCAGAAACATCGTTATTGTTGAGCTTTTGGATATGTGCCGACACGGATAATACGATGGTCAGCGCAAGCACCACAAGGGCACCAAAGAATCTCTTGCTGTTTAAAAAATGGTTACCGGCCAGCTTGCCGAAAATCTCCTTAAATGTATCCATAAATATATATACCTCAAGATCATATAATAATATGATCAAATACCTGATTTCGTTAACTTATTAAATGTAACAAGTTAGGGCGTTTTTGTCAATTCCGGCCGTTTCCGGCATCTGACCGGGCATCCTAAAGTTTGACAGAATGATTTGCGGCAAGAAAAAACCACCTGATCTCTCAGGTGGTTAGCTGCCCCACTAGGATTCGAACCTAGGTAATGACGGAGTCAGAGTCCGTTGCCT
>CAMODS010000060.1 GCA_946611525.1 uncultured Lachnospiraceae bacterium
AAATGCCGGGGATCGGATTGATTCGACGCAAGCGCTTCTTTTGCCGCAGCTTAAGGTGGATGAGAGCGTATCACTTTCAGTGGACAGTGACCTGCAGATCATGGCCGACTACGAAGGCTATGGTATCCTATCCTACGAGTCTTATGACGAGGACGTGGTGACGGTATCCGACGGAGGGATGCTTACGGGAGTCCACCCCGGAGAGGCTGACGTGGCAGTCAGGCTTGACAGTGACGGCAAGTATCGGGCATGGTCCGAAAATGTGCACGTTACGGTGACGGCGCCTGACATATCTAAGACCATTTTTTTGACCTATGATGACGGACCCTCCGGCAATATCACACCCCAGCTTTTGGATACGCTTAAGGCCTATGACGCCCACGCGACGTTTTTTATCATAGGGACCTTTGCCGAAAGTCATCCGGAGATAGTTAAGCGGGCATATGACGAGGGTCATACCATAGCCATCCACACCTACACCCATGATTACAGAAAGATCTATGCCAGCAGGGAGGCATATATAGAGGACTTTGACAAGACTGAGGCGCTCATCGAGGAGATCACAGGGCAAAAGCCCAGATTCTGGCGATTTCCCGGAGGCAGTAACAATGGCTATACCAATCACGCTTCCCAGTACGTCATAATGGACGAGCTAAAAGCACGAGGCTATACCCCCATGGACTGGAACGTGTCCACCACGGATGCGGCCCCTGACTATCCCAGTGCGGCGACAATGGTGGAAAAGGGATCGGAATACATAGACCAGGCCATTGCCTCGGACCGTGTGCCGGTGGTTTTGATGCATGATTCGGAAAAAAAGGTCAATGCCTGCGAGGCCACGAAGACCTTTATAGAGAAGTATGGTGCCTTGGGCTATGATTTCAGAGGGCTGGATGATTATTATGGTGAGGGGATAACTTTTCTGGACTGAAAATTTTAACTATACAGCAATCTTTCTGGTTGCTTCGGCATTCGATGAAAGCACCGGATGAGATGAGGAATCTTCATAATAGGTTCTATGAGGTCATACCGGAGAATGGAAACTACCGCTTGTAAATGTCTTAAAACCATAATAATACCTGGCCTGCAGGTGTTGGGAGAAATCCTGATACTTGCAGGCTTTTTTCGTTTTTGGAGGCCAGAAAGCTGGAAATATACCTGCTACTGTGCTAAAATTCAAAGATACGGTTTTATGAGGCCGGTTCGGTAAGATGCCGGCAAAAACGCAGCTAAAGGAGACAGATGTGAGTGTCGTATCGTTGGTGCTGAGTAATTATATTATGATAGCGGAGCTTTTGGGGCTCTGGGTGATGCTGGGATCCAACGTCCATCTTAAAAAGAGGACGATCACCGCCACACGTATCGTAATTCTCCTCATACTTACAGAGGCAGTATGCTGGGGCGTAGAGAGGTGGACCAGGGAGCTTGACCATCTGACCTATACCCGTATCATTCTGGCCCCCACAGTCTATCTGCTCCATCCCATCATCATGCTGGGCATCATGGATATGGCAGGCTACTTTAAAAAGCACAGGGTTCTTTTGTATCTGCCTATAATCATCAGCGCACCCCTATTGTATTCATCACAGTGGACGCATATTTTCTACTGGTTTTCCACGGAGAATCTGTATATTGCTGCAGACAGCATCCTTAGGTATTATCCATATTTTCTGTTTTTGCTCTATGTTGTTATTTTTGTGGCAGAATTTACCATGCGATATGCCCGCTATGGCACTACTGAGCGCAGAGGTGTCATGATAAGCGTGGTTGCTGCCTTCATCGGGGTGATATGCCATATTATTTTTGATGTCGATGCGGATTACAGCACTCTCTTTGCATCCCTTTTGCTTATCTATTATTTATCCCTTTATGTGCTGACTTCAAAGGAGGATACCCTTACCCACCTGATGAACCGCCAGTGTTATTTTTCCGATTCACAAAAGCTTAGAGATCGCATCACTGCCGTGGTTTCCGTGGACATGAACGATCTTAAAAAAATAAATGATTCCCGGGGACATGGTGCAGGTGATGAGGCGCTTGTTACGGTGGCGGCGTGTCTGACCAAAAACCGGGTCAGAAACAAAAAAGTTTACCGTATCGGTGGGGATGAATATGCCATCTTTTATCTGAACAAGACCGAGGACGAGGTCAAAGCTGACATAGAAACCATGCGCGCCGAGTTGGCCGGGACAGAGTATGTATGTGCCTTTGGTTATGAGATGGTAAAGTATAAGGATATCGACAGTGCCATGCGCGCAGCAGACCGAGAGATGTATTCAAATAAAGCTGTGCTAAAGGACACTGAAGAGAGAAGGATCGCTGCCCACAAGGAGGCTACCATACGCGTCATGCACGAGGCTTTGGGCTCCGGCATGTGGGGCATGGAGTTTGACGAGGCGGGCAGGATGGTGTCCGTGGAGTGGAGTCAGGAGTTCAGACGGATGATCGGATATGAGGATGAAAATGATTTTCCTAACGTACTGGAATCCTGGTCGGATCTTTTGCATCCGGATGACAAGGAGAGAGTTTTAAAGGAGTTTCGTGATACCATTGAGGATTATTCCGGCCAAAAGAACTATGACGTTGAGTACAGGCTACGGATCAAAAACGGGAAGTGGAGATGGTTCCATGCCATCGGAAGGCTTTTAAGAAGGGATAACGGAGTGCCGCTTTCATATGTTGGAATGTTCGTTGACATCACCGATCAAAACGCAGCCGGCTTGTAAATTCAGGGGGAGATACGAGGATGTTTAGGACAAGGGAAGTTTTACTTGCGATCCAGTATATTAGTATACTGGGGGTGTTTTTAGAAAGCTGCGTCGTATTCCAAAAGATGAGGACGGCGCTTCATTCATATCTTTTCTTTAGCTGCGTGGCGGCACTTGCTGCCAATATCGGCTATCTTTTGGAACTTATGTCCACCACAGAGGACGCATATATTTCAGCGCTCCAGTTTGCCTATGCCGGCCGTGTGTGGTACGCCTATGCGCTTTTTATGTTTATTGCTGCGCTGTGCAAAAAAAAGGTTCCGGCCGTTTTTAAAAATCTTCTCATACTTGTCCATGTGACGATCTATGTGTGTATAATACTCGTCCGTAAAAATGATCTCTACTATACAAACACAAAGTTTATAGTATATGGAATGTTTCCAAAGCTTTACCATGGCAACGGCCCGGTTCACGATGTTTTTGTTGGCATTCAGATCCTGTATATCGTTTTGGGGACAGCCTGGCTTTTGACAACGTATTTCAGGGAAAAAAGGGCCATAGCCAAAAGGCGGCTTATGATGGTTCTTTTGGGAGTTGTTTCCCAGAGCGTTTTCTTTGCCAGCCAGATGATGGGAAAAAATATTGTCACCTTCAGTTTTGACGCTACCACCTTTGGATACTTCTTTGGCATGGTCTTTATGCTTATCGCAGTTTTATACTATGATCTTTTAGGCACACGTGAGATAGCAAAGGACTTTGTCATAGACAGACTGTCGGAGGGTATCATAGCCGTGGACAACTCCGGTGTTATAAAGTACATCAACGAGCCGGCCCAGAGGATATATCCTCGGATCAGTGGTACCCTTGAACAGATCCCTGATGAGATCATACGAGCTGCTGAGACGGATGAGACTATCAGGATGGGAGAAAGGATTTACACCGCCGAGGAAAATATACTCATCAATGATGGCAAGACCGTGGGCAAGATCTATTCCATAGTAGATGATACGGATCACTTTAGGTATATGGACGAGCTGCAGGAACAAAGGGATATTGCGGATCGTGCCAACGAAGCCAAGAGCCGTTTTTTGGCACAGATGTCCCATGAGATCAGGACACCCATCAATGCGGTGATCGGCATGGATGAGATGATACTCAGGGAAAGCACGGAAAAGCCTATCCGCAGATACGCTGCGGATATCATGTCTGCGGGGCGGACGCTTTTGTCACTGATAAATGACATCCTTGACCTCTCCAAGGTGGAGGAGGGCAAGATGGAGATCATTCCTGCCCAGTACGAGATGGCGGCCCTCATCGGTGATCTTTCAAACATGATCAGGCCCCGTGCGGCAGAAAAGGGGATCTCTTATGTAGTGGATATAGACACCGGGATCCCGAGACTTTTGTACGGCGATGAGATCCGCATCAGACAGTGTGTACTCAATCTTTTAACAAACGGAGTAAAGTATACGCAAAAAGGCTCGGTCACTCTTTCAGCATCATATGAAAAAAAGGATGACTCCCATATAGAGCTTACAATATCCGTTTCCGATACAGGCATCGGCATGAAGCCTGAGGATATGAAAAAGCTTTTGGAACCCTACGCCAGACTTGAAGAAAAGCGCAACCGTACCATTGAGGGCACGGGACTGGGCATGAGCATCGTAAGCGGTCTTTTGGAGCTAATGGGAAGTGAGCCAAGGATCGAGAGTGAATACGGAAAGGGTACAAAGGTATCCTTTACGGTGGAGCAGGAGGTATTAAGCTGGGAACCCACCGGAGATATCATTGATATAAAGAGCGACGGTGATGCCTACAGCTACACGGAGCTTTTCACAGCTCCCGATGCCGAGATTCTGGTGGTGGATGATACGGAGATGAACATCACCGTTATGGAAAGCCTCCTTAAAAAGACCTGCGTAAAGATCGATAAGGCCTTATCCGGCAGGGAGGCTTTGAGTCTTACAGATAAGAAAAAATACGATGTCATCTTTATCGATCATATGATGCCGGAGATGGATGGCATAGAGACATTAAAACATATACATTCCGGTGGTATGAATATGGACACACCTTCGGTGGCTCTTACTGCAAATGCGGTGGCCGGAGCCAGAAAGCTTTATCTGGATGCGGGTTTTTCCGATTATCTGTCAAAGCCTGTGGATGGTGAGAGACTCGAGAGGATGCTCATGGACTTCATCCCGGATGAAAAGCTTTTAGAGCCCGGGGCAGCAGAACCGGAAGAGCCCCATGACGATGGCTTGCCGGAGTGGGTGTATGACCTTCCCGGAGTGGATGTGGATGCCGGTATTAAAAACTGCGGTTCCGTTGAAGGATACATGTCGGTGCTGTCAGTATTTTGCCAGACCATTCCCACAAAGTCTGATGAGATCGAAAATCTCTATGATACTAAGGACTGGGAAAACTACACCATAAAGGTCCATGCACTTAAAAGCTCAGCCAGGATCATAGGTGCCGCAGAGCTTTCAGGTCTGGCGGAGAGTCTGGAGGACGCAGGCAAGAACAGGGATATTAACTTTATTCAGGAAAAAACCACCGGGCTTTTGGATATGTACCGCGGTCTATGCATTCACCGGGACGAGGATGATGAGTCCCTAAAGGAGATAGATCCCAAAAAACTTCAGGAAGCTTACCAGACCATCTATGAGATAGCCCAGTCCATGGAATTTGGGATGCTGGAGGATCTCATCCGCGAGCTTCGTACATACCGCCTGCCGGCCAAAGATCGGGAGACGGTAGATGTGACAGAGGGCCTTTTAAACGCACTTGATTGGGATGGCATATGCGATTTGGTAAAGGAGAAGATCAATGTATAAACTGGTATCAAAACTTATCATTTATCGTGACACCGAAGGCGACAGTATACTTAGCAACCTGGCACAGATTTTTAAAGAGGTGGAGGAGGTGGCTACGGACAACACCGCCTCCCACAACGGACAGCCTGCCACACCGGCGGTGAATAAGATCGGAAACCTCAGAAACCGTACCCTGGATGAGATCCACAGGCTTTTGGACCTTGCCACGGACTATGGCTTTGATAAAAACCTCTGGCACAACTACATAGCCTATCTTTTGGCTATGACGGAGACGCCCTTTACGCTGGTGTCGGAAAAGACCGGCAGGGTGGAGGGCTCAGTAAACGGCTTTGTGAAAAATGATATGGCAGTTTTTAAGCTGCTCTTTGACTATGATTTTTCCCATGTGGAGGCAAGGCTTGGCATCGACTGTTTTTCCGTGATCTGCAATTATCAGTCAGTGGAAAAAAAGCCCCACTCATATAATAAAAATGTCAGCACCCGTATCAGGGAACTTAGCGACAGCTTAAGTGATGCCAAAGATGCGGAGGGCTTTTATGATGCGGTAATGGATTTTTATGAAAAATACGGTGTGGGACAGTTTGGCATGAACAAGGCCTTTCGCATATCTACACGGATAGCGGCCTATGATGCGGGAGTGGACAGAAGCGACATCCTCGTTCCCATCATCGCCACCAGCAATGTGACCCTTGATGACCTCATCGGGTATGAGGCACAAAAGGCAGAACTGGTAAAAAATACCGAGGCATTTATAGACGGAAGACCCGCCAACAATGTGCTTTTGTATGGTGACGCGGGCACCGGAAAGTCCACAAGTATAAAGGCACTTCTAAACCACTACTATGAGCGGGGACTTCGCATCATAGAGATTTACCGCCATGAGTTTAAGTATCTGCCCGAGATCATCAGCATCATAAAGGGGAGAAACTACAAGTTCATCATCTACATGGACGACCTGTCCTTTGAGACCGGTGAGACGGAGTACAAGTATCTTAAGGCGGTGATCGAGGGAGATCTTGAGGCCCGCCCTGATAATGTACTGATCTATGCCACCTCAAACCGCCGTCACCTCTTAAAGGAAAAGTTTTCCGACCGGGACTATGACGAGGACGATATCCATCACAGCGATACTGTGGCTGAGAGACTGTCCCTGTCCGGCCGCTTTGGTGTGAGCATCGCCTATTTCAGACCCGAGCGCAAGACTTTTTATGATATAGTGACCTCTCTCGCGGCGAAGAACGACAGCATCACCATGTCCCGGGAAGAGCTTTTGGCAGAGGCCGATAAATGGGCTCTCCGCCACGGCGGTCTCTCCGGCAGGGTGGCCCGGCAATTCGTGGACCACCTGGGCTCATAATATACAGAATAAAAAAAGGGAAGCTAAATCAATCCGCTTTAGCGCGTTAAATCGCCAAAATTTCTTTGACATAAAAGGGAAAGCGTGGTATAATCTTGCTTGCGAGGTTCCCAAAAGAGTTAAGATACAGCCCCTTTTTTGATACGGCTTCGTCCGTGTCGGGTATCGGTTTGTGTCTGACCTGGCCTCGGGATGAGTAGGAGGTAAAAAGCATAATGGAACATTCAGATTTCGATAAGGTACGGGCTTCTGTCCAGCAGCAGTGTGGGAGCGAGGTTGTGATCCAGCTTGATCGCGGACGCAACAAGGTGGATATCCAAAAGGGCATTATCCAGGAAGCATATCCCAGCGTTTTCACCATTTTAGTCAATGACGAGTCCGATGAATCTCCGGCGCAGCTGTTATCCTTCAGCTACACGGACATCATTACCAAGGAAATTCGAATGAAGCTGTGTTAATGCAGTTTAGGTCCCATCGGTTTGATCCGGTGGGACTTTTTATGTGGAAAAA